>JAHXHT010000012.1 GCA_025656435.1 Candidatus Thiodiazotropha sp. (ex Gloverina cf. vestifex)
TAGCGGGACTTCTTCATTGTAGATTCTCATTTTCGTAATAATAAATGGAAAATTCTACTTTTGAATCCCGTTATTTTTTGGGGGGATTACCGACTTCTGGCAATGGTCACTAAAACGCTACAACTGAACATAAGGAAGTGTGAATTTATTTCACATTTTCAATGCCAAATCAAAGGATTGATTTTTCTCAATGACCCAGATGCATGTGGATGGTTGAATAGAACCAAGTCAGACGGGGATCCTATTTCCCATTGGCTTATCTCCTCCATCCTCCTTTGGTATAAACCGCTTCGGCACTGTTCCGAAGCGGTATTTTTTTGCCTGACGGTTTTTACTTTTTTTCTTTTCGAAGGGTCTGCGGATATTAACGGATTCTAACAACGACCATAGATACTGACCCGATGAAGTAGACGTTCTACCGTATCAGGTTCTACTTGATCCCAACTAAAGCGCCAGTCCCAATTGCCTTTAGTGGCGCCCGGAGTATTCATTCGATAATCCGCCCCCAATCCCAGCACATCCTGCATCGGGATGATCGCCAGATTGGCGCGCGATGCGAGTGCGCTTCGTATCATAGGCCATGGCATGACCTCATTGGAGCGCCCCAGATAGTCGTCGACAAAGCCACGTGAGGCATCGTCAAGACTGGTATACCAGCCCAACGTCGTATCATTGTCGTGGGTGCCGGTGTAGACCACGGAATCCCGTGTGTGATGAAACGGCAGATAGGGATTGTCCGCTCCCCCTGAGAAGGCAAATTGGAGAATTTTCATGCCGGGCAGTTCGTGGGCTTTGCGCATGGCCTCGACTTCCGGGGTAATGATACCCAAGTCTTCCGCTACCAATTCAAGATGGGGCAGTGCCTGATAGAGCTTGCTGAAGAGCCTCTCCCCCGGCGCTTTGACCCAATGACCGTTAATCGCTGTCTCTTCCGTCGCCGGTATCTCCCAATAGGCCTCGAAACCCCTGAAGTGATCGATACGGAGAAAATCAAACAGGCTCGATTGTACTTTTAGGCGATTGATCCAGAAGCTGAATCCGTCTGCCTCCATGACATCCCAGCGATAGAGTGGATTTCCCCACCGTTGACCGGTCTCTGAAAAATAGTCCGGCGGCACACCGGCCACGACCCGGGGATGGCCATCCCCAAGCAGATCAAAAAACTCTCTGTACGCCCAGACTTCCGCACTATCATGCGCCACAAAGATTGGCACATCACCGAACAACAACACACCTCGTTCATTGGCGTAGTGTTTGAGACTCAACCACTGGGTGTAGAAGAGATATTGTTCAAACTTCGTCACTTCAATGAGGTGTTTCAGTCTCGCCCTGGCCATCGCCACCCCTTGTGGCTCCCGGTCTCGCAGGGTTTTGTGCCAATCCCACCAACACCCCTTCTCTTCCGCACGCAGCGCCTGAAACAGTGCATAATCTTCCAACCACCAACCCTGCTCCGAAGTAAATCGCCGGAAATCGGCCTGATCATCCTCAGAAGCTCGCTCTTTAAAACCCTCCCAAGCGAGCTTGATGGTATAGGCCTTGGCCTCATCCGACAGCTTCCCTTCCGCAGCAGGCGTCTCATCCAGCCATCCCCGCTCTTGTGGCATCTCAAGACTGATTAGCCGTGGATTCCCCGCGTACATGGAACTGCTCTGGTACGGAGAATTATCATGCATGGTCGGGCCGATCGGCAGTATCTGCCAAACGCACATGCCCGCCGAGACAAGAAAATCGACGAAACGATACGCATCACTACCCAGGTCACCCACCACACCGGCGCCTGGTAGCGAAGTAATATGCAACAGAATACCAGCCCGTCGGCATGTCAGTAGCTGGTGAGTTGATGTGTTAGAGATATCCGCAGCCTCATTCATTGACCGGACACTCATTGAGTAAGCGGTATTTTAAAGTGATTGTTGGAAATAAAGAATACAGCCTAATCATTTTTTATCATCACACCGCCGAGTGAAGGATCGCCACTACCCACCGCAAACACCTGTTTGAGATAGTCAGGCTGGGGCTCTTCCAGTAGTTCGTACAGATGTGACAACTGAAGCCTAAACAGTCTTTCGAAATCGCTGACAGTGGCGCCGGGATTATAATCACCAAACCACCAAAACCAGTCAGATCCTTCACAGATGGCAAGCTGTTTTTCGAGATCCGACATTTGCTCTTCCGAGAAAGATTTCCTTTGCAGAATTTGATCGTAGTCTTGTTTGGCCTGCCCAAGCATATCCCAGGCCCGGTTTTTATCCTTGTCCCCGATCCAGGTGGTAAAGGTACCATAGACCCAGCTACCGGCCACCAGCCGCGAAAGTTTGGGTGACAGCTTTCTGTGTCGTTTCTGAATTTCCGAAAAAGTCGTCAATTGCAATTGCGGATGCTCAGCAATCCTTTCATACATGGCATGGAGAAAATAACTGCCGTTATTTGGGTAGTACTCCCAGGCGTTCTCACCGTCCATAATGATAGAGACGACAGCCTGTGGATTTCCTTTGTTGGCTTCTGCAATGTTGACCAGATGGTTGATCAGATCACCCACCGCATCGTCAGCATGCCACTCTCCATAGGTAAACCCGATCAGGTCGGACAAGCCGTCGTCTCGAAAGTACATATTGAGACGCCCCTCTTGCAGCCGGTAGGCGGAATGGACCCAGTTCTCGGGTAGATGGGAGTCCCCTCCCAACGCCATAAGACTGTTACTGAGTACCTGCTGACCCGAGGCGGCCCACTTAAAGCCCTCTTCCTCCAGCATTTTGACGGTCGCCTCACTCACAGCGCCTTCCGATGGCCAGCAGCCCACGGGACGGAAACCAAAATGCTTCTTGAAGACGTCGATACCCTTGCGGATATGCCAGCGAGCACGGGCCTCGCCACCAGGATAGGCCTCCAGTTGCGGCATGCCAATCTCAGGCAGTGCCTCCTTTGCGCTATCAAGATCAATCAGTAGCGGTACGATAGGATGCGCATAGGGGGTGACGGAGAGCTCAACCTGCCCATCCTTAGCCAGCGTCCGATAGCGTGATGTCAGGCTGCTTAGGTGCTCCCAGATCAACTCAACCAGGCGCCGTCGATCGTCAATATCGTAACCATGCCCCTTAGTCTGCAGGGAGCGGACCCGCAGGTCGTTGATACGCGCACACTCCCCCATCCAGGCCAGGTGATACCAGATCAAGAGATCGATCAGAAACTGGTCATTGAGATAGGGAATCATCGCCTGATTTTCCAGTACATGCTTGGCCAGGCTCGCCAATTCACCGTAATGTTTGAATCTATGGATAAGACGATTCTCATTGGCGCGTAAACACGCCGCAATAATCGCTTTGCGGGATTCAATGTCCACCGGTAACCCAGGACCGGCAAGTGCAGCCAGTAACGGATCACGAATCAGAATGCCGCGATCAAGCCAGGCCTTGATCTGTTCCGCATAATCATCAATCTGCTCCAGCAGTACGGGAACGAAATTGACCACGGCCTTGGCATCTGGATTGTTCTCCAAATGCGCAGCCATATCAGCATAATCCTTGATGCCATGCAGATAGACCCAAGGTAGGTGATAGTCGCCCCTTTCAGGCCCTTTGTAGTAAGGCTGGTGCATATGCCAGCAGAAGACAACCTGCAGTGGGTGCGGCATACTAGCGGACATGGTGGATAACCTGTCCCAGCATCTCTGGCGTTACCAGTACAACACCCTGTTCGCTGACATAAAACCGTTCGACATCGGCCACCGGATCCTCGCCGATGACAGTCCCTTCCGGAATATCACAGCCCCGGTCGATAACCGCCTTGGTGATACGGCAATTGCGGCCGATGTTCACATCCGGGAGGATGACTGAGTGATCGACCTCGCTATAGGAGTTGACCCGCACATTGGAGAAAAGCAGTGAATCCTTCACCTTAGCACCAGAAATAACGCAACCACCGGAGACCATGGAATCCACCGCCATACCGCGGCGTTCATCGTCGTCAAAGACGAATTTTGCCGGTGGCAGCTGCTCCTGGTAGGTCCAGATCGGCCAACTGCTGTCATAAAGATTCAAGGGCGGCGTAACACCGATCAGTTCAATATTCGAGGCCCAGAAAGCGTCGATGGTCCCCACATCTCGCCAGTAGGCCTGTTTACCGCTGGTGGTGTCTGTGAAGGGATAGGCCTGAACACGGTACTTCTCAATCACCTTGGGGATGATGTCCTTGCCAAAATCGTGTGTGGATTCCGGTGTATCGGCATCCTTGATCAACTGTTCGAAGAGAAATTTCCGGTTAAAGACGTAGATACCCATGGATGCCAGCGCCACATCGTCCCTGCCCGGCACCGGCTTGGGTTGATCGGGTTTCTCCTGGAATTCGATAACACGGTTACTCTCGTCCACGGTCATGACACCGAACTCTTTGGCCGTTTTCATATCCACAGTGAGACACCCAACCGTCATGTCCGCTCCGGACTCCACATGCTCGGCAATCATGGTGCCGTAGTCCATTTTGTAGACATGGTCACCCGCCAGCACCAGCACATAGTCGGGATTGTGGCTGCGCAGAATATCCAGGTTTTGATAGACCGCATCAGCGGTACCTTCGTACCAACTGCTCTCAATCCTCTGCTGAGCCGGCAATAACTCAACAAACTCACCGAACTCACCACGCAGGAAGCCCCATCCCCGCTGGATATGGAGAATCAGTGAGTGCGCCTTATACTGGGTTAGTACCCCAACCCGGCGAATTCCCGAATTGATACAGTTGGACAGCGGAAAATCGACAATTCTGAATTTCCCACCGAAGGGAACAGCAGGTTTGGAGCGCCACTTGGTCAGATGCTTCAGACGCGAACCTCTCCCGCCTGCCAAAATCAGAGCCAAAGTGTTGCGCGTCAAACGACTGACGAAACGTGGATTCTGTTCGCTTATCATCACTATCTCCCATGGCCAGGCCAGCCACAAATTACCGCAGATTCTTTTCCAGCTATGTTAACATCATGTCCCCTTCGAGTCGTAGCCGAAGAAGCCGAGTGACCATAAATATGAAAAAGTCATCCACTCCCATTCTGTCCGAATCGCTTCAGCGTATAGCCGATGCGAAACACCACGACCCATTCGAGGTGCTTGGGTGTCACACTAGCCGGGGCAAATGCCTGATCCGTCTGTTTATGCCGCAAGCTGAACACGTGGTGCTGTCAGCGGATCAACAGGAGATACAGCGTATTGAGGGTACGGACTTCTTCGAGCTCGAACTGCCCGAGGGCGAAGTGACTCACCCCTATACACTCGAATGGCAGGACAAGTTCGGCACCACGCATCTCTCTCACGACCCTTACAGCTTCGGTACCCAGCTACCGGAGTTTGATATCCATTTATTCAGTGAGGGTAAACACCGGCACGCATACCGTTTTTTCGGTGCACATTCCCATCAGGCTGACGACATTGCCGGGATTCTATTTGCCGTGTGGGCACCCAACGCGGCACGGATCTCCGTAGTGGGTGATTTCAACCAATGGGATGGCCGCACACATCCCATGCGTTCCCGTGGCGGTTCCGGGGTGTGGGAGATTTTTATCCCGGACATCGGAATCGGCAGCTGCTACAAGTTCGAGATACTATCTGCCGATGGCGATATCTCACTGCGCACAGATCCGTATGGTAACCATTTTCAGGTTCGGCCTGAGAACGCCAGCATTGTCGTACAGGACAGTGATCATATTTGGAACGACCACGAATGGATGTCACATCGCAATGACACTGACTGGCAGCAAGAACCCATGTCGGTCTACGAGGTACATCTCGGCTCATGGCGACAGGATGCGGATGGCAACTTTCTCAACTACCGGGAGTTGGCCCACCAACTCTGCGAACATCTCAAGCGGACGGGGTTTACCCATATCGAGCTGTTACCGATAACAGAGCACCCACTGGATGGCTCCTGGGGTTACCAGACCACAGGCTACTTCGCACCGACCAGCCGCTTTGGCACACCGGATGATTTCCGATATTTCGTCGACTATCTGCATCAGAATCATATCGGCATTTTACTCGACTGGGTGCCGGCCCACTTCCCGCGAGATCGTCATGCGTTGGCCCGCTTCGACGGCACCGCCCTCTACGAGCACGACGACCCCCGCCGGGGTGAGCATCGTGACTGGGGCACGCTGATCTTCAACTTCGGCCGAAATGAAGTTCGGAACTTCCTCATCTCCAGCGCCACCTACTGGCTCGAAGATTTCCATCTCGACGGTCTGCGTGTGGATGCCGTGGCCTCCATGCTCTATCTCGACTACTCTCGGGAACCGGGGGACTGGCTGCCGAACCAATATGGCGGCCGCGAGAATCTTGAAGCGGTCGACTTCCTGCGGGAACTCAACAGCGTCACCCATGACCTGCATCCCGGCACGTTGATGATCGCTGAGGAATCCACTGCCTGGCCACAGGTCTCCCGCCCCACATGGCTCGGCGGCCTCGGGTTCAGCATGAAATGGAATATGGGTTGGATGCACGACACCCTCTCCTACATGTCGCAGGACCCGGTCTATCGTCACTACCACCACGACTTGCTGACTTTCGGCTTGCTCTACGCCTTTACCGAGAACTTCGTCCTGCCCTTTTCCCACGACGAAGTCGTGCATGGCAAGGGTTCCATGATCGATAAGATGCCTGGGGATGGCTGGCAGAAATTTGCCAATCTCCGACTGCTCTATACCTACATGTTCAGCTATCCGGGCAAAAAACTGCTCTTCATGGGCAACGAATTTGCCCAGGGCAGAGAGTGGAATGAGAGTGAAGCCCTCGATTGGTATCTGCAGGATCAACCCTACCACGGCGGTATCTCAACCCTTCTGTCCGACCTGAACAGCCTCTACAAGCAGTTAAAGCCATTGCATCAGGTAGATTTCGAATTCGGTGGTTTCGAATGGATCGACTGTCACGACAGCTCCCAGTCCATTCTCAGTTATCTGCGTAAAGATCGCGAGGGCCGGGAGGTCCTGGTTATACTCAATTTTACACCGGTACCAAGAGAGAACTACCGGATCGGCGTCAACCACCCGGGCAGCTATCGGGAGATTTTCAACTCGGACTCCGAATACTACGGTGGCAGCAACATGGGCAATGGCACCCCCATCCCCACAGAGCCCGAGTCATGGATGGGACGGAATCATTCAATCAACCTGACCCTGCCACCACTGGGGGCGATACTCCTTGAAAGGGAATAGATATATCCCTTAGTTAGAAGAATCGGCTTACTTCTTCTGGTGATGGCGGTAGTAGCTGATGAGCCCCTGCGTCGAGGCATCATGTGGGTTTGATTCCTCATCATCCAGTAACTCTTCGAGAATCACACCCGCCAATTGTTTACCCAGTTCCACACCCCACTGATCGAAGGAGTTGACCCGCCAGATCGCACCCTGCACGAAAATTTTATGCTCATAGAGCGCTATCAGTGATCCCAATCGGCTTGGCGTAACCTGATCAACGAGTAGGGTGTTGGTGGGTTTGTTACCCGGAAAGATCTTGTGGGGCAAAAGATCAACGATCTGTTCCGCATCAAGACCCGCAGCCTCCATCTCCTGCCTGGCTTCCTTGCGGGTCTTGCCCTTCATCAGGGCTTCAGTCTGTGCCAGACAGTTAGCAAAAAGTATCTGTTGATGATCCCCCGATTCATTGTGGCTGTTAATCGGAATAAGGAAATCGCAGGGAATCATCTGGGTACCCTGGTGGATCAGCTGGTAAAAAGCGTGTTGACCATCAGTACCGGCAGTACCCCAGATCACCGGCCCGGTCGCATATTCCACAGGCCTGCCAAAGCGGGTCACTCGCTTACCGTTACTCTCCATATCGGCCTGTTGCAGATAATCAGGCAGATACCGCAGATACTGATCGTAGGGTAGAATTGCCTGTGTACGCGCTTGAGCAAAATCGACATACCAGATACCCAACAGTGCCATGATGACTGGCATGTTTTCCGATAAGTCGGCATGCAGAAAGTGCTCATCCATCTCATGAGCGCCCTGCAACATTTCGTAAAAACCGGACATACCAATGGCAATGGCGACTGGAAGCCCGATGGCCGACCAGAGTGAATAGCGACCGCCGACCCAGTCCCAGAACTCGAACATATTGTCAGTATCGATGCCGAATTCAGCCACCTGCTCTGCATTTGTCGACACCGCCACGAAATGTCTGGCCACCGCATTTTCGTCTGTCAGCGTATCAAGCAGCCAGGCCCGTGCAGTCAGGGCATTGGTCAGTGTCTCCTGGGTGGTAAAAGTCTTAGAGGCCACGATGAATAGCGTGGTCTCGGGATTGAGTCCCTTAGCCGTCTCCAGCAGATGCGTACTATCTACGTTGGAAACAAAATGCAGACGTAACTTGGGATCCTGGTAATGCTTCAGCGCCTCACAGACCATTAAAGGTCCGAGATTCGATCCCCCAATGCCAATATTCACCACATCGGTGATCGCCTTACCGGTGAAGCCCTTCCATTCTCCTGACCTCACATTATTGGAAAAAGACTCCATCTTGTTGAGAACGTCATTCACACCCGGCATGACATCCTCGCCGTCAAACCAAATGGGACGATTGCTGCGATTACGCAAAGCAACATGTAATACTGCCCGGTTCTCCGTATTGTTGATGCGCTCACCGGCAAACATGCGCCTGCGCCAGCCGTCCACATCTGCCGCATGAGCCAAACCAAGCAGCAGATTCAATGTCTTCTGTGTCGCTCGATTCTTAGAGTAGTCAAGTAAAATGCCGCATTGTCGAATGGACATCTGCTCGGACCTTTCCGGGTTCTCACGGAACAGATCCCTCATCTGAAGCGGCTCCACCTCAGACCAGTGAGACTCTAATGCGGCCCATTCAGCTGTCTTGTTTAGCTCTGTCATGCTTGGTTCATTCTTGCTTGATTGACAATGTCAGTGAATATGGTTGTTATGGCTGAAGGCTAAAAAACATTACCTCTTGTTGAGGCAAAATAAGCGGCACTCCGCCTCAATACCCGTTTTTCCAACACTAGCATAATCGCTAATAGCGGTATTGGACAAAAAAACGTTTAGAATAGCCAACGTGTAGTGTTTCATGACTGGATAATGAAAAAAATGAAAATCCTCTTCGCCAGCAGCGAAGCCGTCCCATTGATAAAGACTGGCGGGCTTGCCGATGTAGCTGGCAGCCTGCCGGTTGCTTTGCGTCATATCGATCACGACTGCCGATTGATCCTGCCAGGTTATCCCGACGTCATGAGCAAGGCTGACGGTTTCAGCGCTGTTGCCGAGCTGAAATTACCAGGAGAGAAAAAACCGGTAAAGATACTTCAGAGCACCAGCGGGCCGCACGCCGTCCCACTCTATGTAGTTGATGCTCCTCACTGGTTTGACAGACCCGGAAACCCCTATCTCTCTCCCGACGGAGACGACTGGGAAGACAATGCGGAACGCTTCGCCTGTTTCTGCCGGGCGGTTGTGGCAATTGCGCTTAATCGAGCCAAACTCGATTGGCAACCTGAGATTATTCATGCGAATGACTGGCAGACAGGTCTTGTGGCCCCGCTGTTGCAAGACGCAAAACAAAGACCAGCCACCCTGTTTACCATTCACAATCTAGCCTATCAGGGCCTGTTCGACCAGAAGACCTTTTTAAAGCTCAATCTTCCTTCGCGCTTATGGTCCTACGAGGCGCTGGAGTTTCATCACCAACTCTCTTTCATCAAGGGGGGGATTGCCCTCTCAGATCGGGTTAACACTGTCAGCCCAACCTACGCTGAAGAGGTTAAAACCGCTGAGTTCGGCTATGGACTGGAAGGTCTGCTACAGCACCGTGGCAGCCATTTCAACGGTATCCTCAACGGGATCGATTACCACGTCTGGGACCCTTTGAATGATCCGAGTATCGCCGCACCCTACTCCGCCGACGATATGGCCGGCAAGCGACAGAACAAGCTGGCACTGCAACGGGAATTTGGTTTGTCTGAAGCCGAGCATATTCAACTGTTCGGTTACATCGGCAGACTGGTCGATCAGAAAGGCGTTGATCTCATCCTTCAGGTACTGCCCGGTCTGATGGATTCTGGCGTACAGGTAGTCATGCTCGGCTCCGGCAATAAGGAACTGGAACATGCATTGGAAAGAATCAACAGGAAATACCATAGCCGGGTAGGCGTCAAAATTGGCTATGACGAAGGCTTGTCACACCGCATCGAAGCCGGTTGTGACTGCTTTCTGATGCCTTCTCGCTTCGAACCCTGCGGGCTGAATCAGATGTATAGCCTGCGATACGGCACCGTGCCTGTTGTACGAAACACCGGCGGACTTGCCGATACAGTGATCGATGTCAATCCGACAACACTGGCTAACGGCACCGCGACAGGATTCGTTTTCGAGATCGCCGATGGCAGTAGCCTTTGGCGTGCTTTAGAACATGCGATCCATTTCTATCGGCGTTCTGAGACAGACTGGGAAATACTGGCGCGTACCGGTATGCAGCAGGATCTCAGTTGGGAGGCAAGCGCTCAGCACTATCTCGAGCTATATCAGATGGCGATAGACGACCCCGGTATTTGAGTTCGTCTACGTTTTCTTTGTCGCAAAGACTGGCTTTGAACAGAAAAATCCGGGGCTATGCCGCCTGGGTCGGTATGGAGTCGCCCGTATGGGTCACGTGATTCCCTTCATCCAGATAGACCAGTGTCGGCTTGAACTGTTTCATCTCCTCGGCACTCACTCCCGCATAGGCACAGATGATAATCTGGTCACCGGGCGCTGCTTTATGTGCAGCCGCACCGTTCACCGATATCACACGGGATCCTGCCTCAGCCTGAATGGCATAAGTGGTAAAACGCTCACCATTGGTAACGTTGTAGATCTGAATCTGCTCGTATTCGTGAATACCCGCAAGCTTCATTAAATCAACGTCTATGGCGCACGAACCCTCATAATCCAATTCGGAGTGGGTGACGCATGCCCGGTGTAGTTTGCACTTGAGTACAGTCAGCTGCATGGATTACATGCCCTTCTGGGTGGATGAACGGATGATTATCTGCGATCTTGGATCGACTATCAACCAAAAAATGCTGCTATGCAGCAATTAGATTATCGATCAAACGGGTAGTTCCGAGATAAGCGGCGGCCAAAATCACCAATAGCCCCTCATCGTTATCCGGGATTGCCAGATCCTCAGCACGACGAATAACGTAATAGTCAGGGCGAAAACCTACTGTTTTCAGGGCCTTCAACGCCACTGCTACTAGTCCGGCATAGTCCTTATCTCCGCTGTTTATCGCTGAGGCCGTTGCCTGAAGTATCTTATAGAGATTAGGGGCTTGCCGGCGTTCTGCGGCGGTAAGATAGCCGTTACGAGAACTCATTGCCAGTCCATCCGCCTCGCGAATTGTGGCTTTCCCTATAATCTCTATGGGTATCGCCAGGTCTGTCACCATGCGTCGGATTACCATCAGTTGCTGAAAATCCTTCTCACCAAACACAGCGATATCCGGCTGCACCATATTGAGCAGTTTGCAAACAATTGTGGCGACACCGACAAAATGCCCGGGGCGATTGGCGCCACACAGAATTTCCGAAATATCCGGCACCTCGACCCGGGTCTGCTGACCGGCGCCTGCCGGATAGATGGCCTCAGCTGTGGGTGTAAAAAGCAGATCTGCACCCATACTCTCAAGTTTTAGCCTGTCCTCATCAAGAGTCCGTGGGTAGGCATCGAAGTCCTCGCCCTCACCAAACTGCATTGGATTGACGAAGATACTCACAACGGTACGGTCTGCACGTTGTCGAGCCTCTGCAACCAATTCTAAATGCCCTGCATGTAGATCCCCCATGGTTGGCACAAAGGCGATCTTCTCCGCAGACTGTCGCCAACCCGCTATTGAAGTCCGCAACGCTTCAAGTTCATTCAAAAGCAACATTGTCACGCTCAACTGAAGCCGTGTTCATCAGCCGGAAAACTGCCATCCTTTACCGCTGCCACATAATCCCGAAGAGCCTGCAGGATAGATCCTCCGGTTTTGAGAAAATCTTTTACAAAACGCGGGGGATGAGGATTCATGCCCAACATGTCATACACCACCAGCACCTGCCCATCGCAATTGATACCGGCACCGATACCGATGACAGGGATGCGCAAGGAAAGTGTAATCTCTGAAGCAAGCGCCGACGGTACACACTCTAGCACCAGCATATCGATGCCCGCGTCCTGTAATGCAAGCGCTTCTTGTCGAATGGCTTCTGCTCGATCAGCCTCACGCCCCTGTACGCGATACCCACCCAGCTTGTGCACAGACTGGGGCAGCAGTCCAAGATGACCACAGACAGGAATACCTTGAGCCGTGATCTGGCGGATGACCTCTATCTGTGTGGCGCCACCCTCCAGCTTTACCATATGAGCGCCGCCCTCCTTCATCAATCTGCCTGCCGACTCTAACGCCAAGTCAGGCGTGCGATAACTCATGAAGGGCATGTCGGCTATCAGCAATGTCCTTTCTCTGGCCCGGGCCACATTGCGTGCGTGGTAGATCATCTCATCCAGGGTAACCGGTAGCGTGCTCTCCTGTCCCTGTATCACCATACCGAGAGAATCCCCAACCAAAATCACATCCACACCAGCCTCTTCCATCAAGTGGGTCAGGCTGGCATCGTAGCTGGTCAGGACACTGATTTTCTGCTGCTGAGATTTCATCTCCTGCAGTTGTCTGACGGTAACGGATTTTGCACTCATTTTTTATTCGTTTAATACCGTGTGTGGAATTCAATCTTAGCATGCCGTTTGTGAGGGTGACCTTATAACAACAAGGGCATCGGATTGAGATAGCGGCGTTGCGGCCCCTCGGCACAGATGTGATTCACCAGCAGTTGGAAGTCGGCTTCGCTCTCAAGCGGATTGATTGCAGCGGCGTTGATGATCAACAACGGTGAACGTTCGTAGAAATAGAAGAACTCAGTATAGGCGTCGCAGAGCCGCTGTAAATAGTCTCTGTCGATGGTCCGCTCCTGCGGTCTTGATCGACGCCTGATCCGTTCCAGCAGAACATCCACCGGCGCCTGTAGATAAACCACCAGATCCGGCGCAGGCGCCTGTAGTGTCATACGTTCATAGACCTGCTCATAGAGTTTCATCTCTTCCGGATCGAGATTGATCTGAGCGAACAGTCTGTCTTTCTCAAGCATAAAATCTGCAATGAGTCGCTGCCTGAACATATCCCCCTGTTGCAGGTCACTCATCTGTTGACTGCGCTGAAAAAGAAAGAAGAGCTGAGCAGGAAAAGCCGACTCCCGAGGATTCTCATAGAAACGCTGCAGGAAGGGATTCTCTTCCGCCGCTTCCAGCAGTGTTTCACCTCTGAAATGGTCGGCAAGACGTTTCACCAAACTGGTCTTGCCGACACCGATCGGACCCTCTACGACCACAAACCCCGGCAACTCGACCTGATCAGGCAATCCGTTCAATACCTGTCTCCGATATGCTTTCAAGGAGATTATTCAGCAACCCGACACCGGGAATCATCAGGTCACCGGGGGCAATCTCCGCCAGTGGATAGAGTACGAATGCCCGTTCAGCGATGCGGGGATGGGGCACCTGCAATCGAGCTGTGTCGATAGTCATATCGCTGAATAGCAGCAGATCGAGATCCAGCGTACGGGGACCCCAACGCATACTCTGCCGCTTCCTCCCATGCATCTGTTCAAGCGATTGCAGTTCATCCAGCAGTTCCTCGGGTGACAAAGCAGTCAAGAGACTGGCAACCGCATTGATGAAATCGGGCTGATCAGACGGCCCTACGGGACTCGAGCAATAGAGTGATGATTTCTCAGTCAATGAGATATTCGGCAGATGAGCCAGTTCAGTCAAGGCTTTTAAGACCTGTGACTGCGGTTGCTCCAGATTGCTGCCCAACCCCACATAGGCAGTCACCCGATCTGGTTTAATCATCGGCAGTTGCAGTATTCTTTGGCTTTCGGCGTCTGCGCCGTCTTTTTCTTCCCTGCGTTTGCTGTTCTTCTGCCTGTGGTGACTCTTCCTGCGGCCACCTCTCCTGAAACCGGGTCCACCAATCAGCCTCGGCCTGGTCCACTTCGTCTGACTCAGCACGTAAAAGGAGAAAATCGTAGGCAGCTCTGAACCGGGGATGTCCCCGCAGACGATGCGGACGCTTGCCGTTGTGCTGCCAGAAACGAGATTGCAACTGCCAGATATCCCGCATCGGGTAACTGAAACGTTTAGGGATGGAAATATGCTTGGCCTGCTTGGCCAGCACTTCCGAAGCGGCAATCTGTACCGCCTCATACACATGAGTACCCGACGCCTGCAACGCTTCCGAGCGCAGCCGTACCGGCTCCCACAACAGAACCGCAAACAAGAAAGCAGGTGTTACCGGCTTTCTCTCCTGGATGCGCTTATCGGTATTCTGCAAACCACGATTCACAAAGGTAATGGGGAATTCATGATCCTCGTGGGTAAGGGCCTCTTCCGTTGCCGGAAAGAGCTGAGCGAAAAGATCATAGTGACGCAGCTTCTCGAAAGTCTCCAATGCGGTGCCAGCAAGAAACAGCTTCAGCACCTCCTCAAACAATCGTGCTGCCGGCACGTCTTGCAACAAGACTGCCAGGCGATTCATCGGCGCTTCGGTAGCCGGTTCGATTACGAACCCAAGCTTGGCAGCGAAACGGACTGCGCGCAGCAGTCTGACTGGATCTTCCCTGAAACGGCTTTCGGGATCTCCCAGCAGGCGGATTACGCCGTTATGCAGGTCATCGATACCACCGGCATAGTCGATCACCGAAAAGTCCTCCACGCCGTAGTAGAGGGCATTGATGGTGAAATCCCGACGCTGGGCATCCTCTTCCAGTGTCCCGTAGACGTTGTCGCGGAGAATCCTGCCGTTTTCCAGCTGCCGATCATCCTGTTTTGCGGCCTCCTGGTTACTGCGGAAGGTGGCCACTTCGATAATTTCTCGTCCAAAATGAACATGCGCCAAACGAAAGCGGCGCCCGATCAAGCGGCAATTATTGAAGACCGACTTGACCTGTTCCGGTGACGCGTCGGTCGCCACATCGAAATCTTTCGGTTCACGCCCAAGCAAGAGATCGCGCACGCCACCACCCACCAAATAGGCTTGATAACCCGCACTATTCAGGCGATAGAGCACTTTCACCGCATTCCGACTGATGTTGGCGCGGGAAATATTGTGCTCATCTCTGGGGATGCTGATCGGTGTCGGGATGGCACAACTTCCGGTTGAGCTTTTCGCAGCGGAAGCGCTGACAAATCCGCTCAATTTCTTTTTCAGCCACCTGGTAGCTTGTTTCAAATGTCAGACCACTAGAGATAAAAAAATGAACCAGGTGATTGAGCCTGGCAACCAAGTCAGTATAATACCGCCTTTCTCGGTAAACTGCTCCCTTCGTCTAGTGGTTAGGACGCTGGCCTCTCACGCCGGTAACAGGGGTTCGAGTCCCCTAGGGAGTACCAAACAAAAAAGGCCGCAATATCTGCGGCCTTTTTTTCCCAGAAGCAGTGTTCCTTATCAGAGCTTCTCTGCCATACTCTTGAGATAGGCATTGAAATCATCTCCCAGCTCAGCGTGTGACAGCCCATACTCCACTGTCGCCTCCAGATATCCCAGCTTGCTGCCACAATCGTAACGTTTGCCTTTGATCCGGTAGGCGCGGACTTTCTCATATTTCAGCAACTCGGCAATCGCATCGGTCAGCTGAATCTCACCCCCGGCGCCTCGACCCGT
Organism: Candidatus Thiodiazotropha sp. (ex Gloverina cf. vestifex); assembly: GCA_025656435.1. Classification (GTDB taxonomy): domain Bacteria; phylum Pseudomonadota; class Gammaproteobacteria; order Chromatiales; family Chromatiaceae; genus Thiodiazotropha. The sequence continues at coordinate 15,733 of JAHXHT010000012.1, forward strand.
CTGCTTGAGCAGGGCAAAGATACGTGGTGTCAGAATATAGCGCCCGACCACCGCCAGATTAGATGGCGCAACCTCCGGTTTCGGTTTTTCAACGATGGAAGTGATAATCGCTGTTTCACCATCATCATCCTCAATCTCAACGATGCCGTATTTATGTGTCTCCTCTGGAGGCACTTCCTCGACCAGGATCACACTGCATTGATAGCGCTCATAGATCTTGCTCATCTGTGCAATGGCGCCAACCCCATCATCACCGCGTATCAGGTCATCGGCCAGGATAACGGCAAAGGGTTCATCACCCACCACCGACTCGGCACAGAGTACCGCATGTCCCAGGCCTAAGGCTTCAGCCTGACGCAGATAGATACAATCCACATTTGCCGGTAACACATTCTGGACCTTGTTCAACAATTCGGTCTTGCCCGCGCCCTTGAGTTCGGACTCCAGTTCGTAGGCTTTATCAAAGTGATCAGGTATCGAACGCTTATTGCGGCCAGTGACGAAAACCAGCGCATCGACCCCAGCCTCCTCAGCCTCTTCGGCTGCGTATTGGATCAGTGGCTTGTCCACTACAGGGAGCATCTCTTTGGGATTTGCCTTGGTAGCCGGAAGAAAGCGTGTGCCTAAACCGGCTACAGGAAAAACAGCCTTTCTTATTTTCTTACTCATCATTGCTCCTGAGATGCATCACTGGCTATTGTGAAATTTCAAATAGGGTATGGGGGCTAAAATGGACTGTCAACGTCACTGGTCATCAATCTCAGCATTGATTGCTTTGAGTGCCTGTATCGGATCCGAAGCTGCGGTGATTGGCCTACCCACCACCAGATAGCTCGAACCTGCGGTTATTGCCTCACCCGGCGTCATGACCCGGCGCTGATCATCCTGGGTTGCTGCCTTGGGCCTGACGCCCGGTGTCACCAACAAGAATTCATCACCGATCTTGCGGCGAATCTCTACCGCCTCCAGGGGAGAACAGACAACACCATCAAGACCTGCGGCCTTTGTAAGATTGGCCAACCGCAGGACATTGTCTGCCGGTCCGTCCCGAAAGCCCACCTCAGCTATATCCTCTTCAGACAGGCTGGTGAGAATGGTTACAGCGACCAGTAACGGTTTATGGCCCCTCTGTTCCAGTCGTTCCCGGGCCGCTACCATCATGCGGCGTCCACCTGATGCATGAAGATTCATCATCCATACTTCCAGGTCGGCAGCCGCATCACACGCAGCCGCCACGGTATTGGGAATATCGTAAAACTTCAGATCGAGAAAGATTTCAAAACCCCGCTTTCTCAGACTCTCCACGAATGGGGGTCCAAAGCGAGTGAACATCTCCTTACCCACTTTTAAGCGACATAAAGTTGGGTCCAGCCTGTCCACCAGCTCTTCAGCTTTTGCCTGATTAGGATAATCCAAAGCGACGATAACTCTAGCCTCTGAGTGTTGCATATATCTTATTTTCCTCGTTGCCCCAAGGGTCAGTCAGTGCGATGTTTGTTGGTAGTGAGTGTACCGGATATTACTGGCCGACCAATGCCGCACCCCTTGCCAGGCCATGTACCGGTTTGATGCTGCCCCAGGTTTTACAGCTTGGGCAGTGCCAATGGAGTTTCCTTGCAGTATACCCACACTGTTCGCACAGAAAGGCGGGCTGTTTCTCGATAAGTTTGTGCACAGACTTCAGCAGTACTTCCAGGGTCTCTCTCGGGCTCTCCTCGCCACGCAACAGACTAAGTCTGACCAGGCCCAGCCCCTTCAGATCCGGATGATCGGACAGATGCTTGAGCACCATATCGACAGCAGCGCCCTCTCCCTCATTCTCTGATGTCATCTCTGCGAGATAAAGTACTGCCTCTGTACATTCGTGACGCTTGTAGATCGCCTGCAGGTAGGCAAAAAGCTCCTGTTGTTGTCCCATTTTCCGGTAACAGCCAACGATGGTAGGCAGGATCTCGGAAAGGTAGGCGGTATCCTTCTCTTCTATCCGCTTCAACAGTTTGATCACTCCCTTGCATTCACCCCGCGCCAGCTCAATTTCACCTTGCAGCATGGTAGCCCGCACGTGGCTACGTGCGACTTGATGGGCACGCTTGAGATAGTTTTCAGCTGCCCCTACATGCTGCTGGCGTAACTGCTCCTCCGCCAATTCACAATAGAAATGCGCTACGGCATTATTCAGCGCAGGATTTCGTGCGTGACTGATATGCGTGGCCACTTCCAGGCAACGATGCCAGTCTTTCTCCTGCTGGTAGATCTCCAAAAGATTGATATAGGCCTGTTCGTTGAAGAGTTTCAGTTCAGTGAGTTCGAGAAAAAGATTCTCTGCCCGATCGAATAAACCGGCTCTCATGTAGTCTTGCCCAAGTTCCAACAGTGCCTGCGCCCGCTGCTCCCGGTTGAGACTGGGTCGGGCGATCAGGTTCTGATGAATACGAATCGCACGATCAACTTCTCCACGACGCCGAAAGAGATTACCCAACGCCAAATGTGTTTCAACCGTATCGCTGTCCACCTCCAGCATCTTGATAAAGAGGTCTATCGCTTTGTCCTGCTGCTCATTGAGCAGGTAATTGAGGCCTTTGAAATAGACTGGGGAGATCTCTTGCGGTTGCTTCTGCTGCTTTGTCCGCAGGCTTTTTCGTGCCGCGTACCAACCGGATGCAGCAGCTACCGGAAGCAGCAGAAGCAGGAATTCAATCATCAGCTGTCACCCAATCATTGAAAGCCGACATCGGAAACTGTGGCCCGATGTTCATACTGGCTAAAGGTGGGTAATTCGGGGACATGGCTGAAGCCTGCTTATCGATCCTTCAAAGGCAAAGCGCGCAGGTTATTCACTTCCTGGCTAGCCATTTGGCTTTGTCGTTTGAGAGAGAGATTTTCCCGTTTTAGACCGAACATCAGTCCCATACAGGAAAGGACGCCGAGCAAGGCTCCCGCACCCAGCGCTCCTGTCATGATCAGAGACAAGGGTATCTGGTGGTTGCCGAAATAGTAATTGAACTGCACCGGTTCGGCATTTAGTACGGTAAAAACCACACCCAAAAGCATGACGATCATGAGTAAAGAGAGTTTGATGATACGCATATGACGTTCCGGTTGCTCACCTATGGAACACCATTTTCTCCTACTCAAGGCCAGTTTGAAATAGTCTTGCCGATGATTACACAATTGACCGCACTTGCTGCGGTAAAACTGAGAGAGAAAAGGCCGCAAGCCACGTCAGGAAAAAATCCCTGTAAACAGCTATTTCTCAGGCGTAGGTATCAACCATTCCCTGACTCTGCATCCTCACGACGTGCCTATCTGGCTCCCAGGCTTCCCCGTCAGAACCCTCTTGATAGTGATCGCTCTCTCCCGATGCTTCACCATTTTTGGCATGAGATTCACCAGCCTGTTGCTGACTCACATCCACATTGGCCAGATTTAGATTTATCTCACCGAACATCTCCCGTAAACGGGGAATTGCCGCTTCCAGAGCATCCCGGGTGGCTGCATGAGAGGCAACAAAGCTGACGTTGGTCTGGTCATTCTGCACCGATAGCTTGATCTCTAGCGGCCCCAAATCGGGGGGCGTGAGTTTTATCTCCGCCGATTGCACCTGTCGGCTCACCATCCACTGAATCCGTTCGCCTACAGCGCTATCCCAACCAGCCTGACCGACGGGAACCTGTAGCGGAAGTGTGATCATCGGCTTGGAATTCACTGAAGAGAGTGATGTTTGACTACCCATACCAAGCCCGAACAATTGATTGTTAAAATCCCCCAATCCCCTGACATCCAGGGATTGTGATGCCTCCCCACCCACTAATCCGGCAACGGCAAGCACCTGGGCAGAATCCACTTTCAACATCTTGCCGGCCATGGTTGGGAGCATTTGTTGTGGATTAAGCACCTCCACATCTTGAAAAGGGAGACTTTGCAGACTGTTCAGCTGCATTGTCTGTGGTAACGGCAAGGGCTTGCCGCTCAATTCCCCGATTTGCGGCAGCGAACTGCCGCTAGCCTGAGGTATTGCCGGTGTATTCGAAAGTAATCTCATCTGTTGCAGCGCCAGCAGCAAGGCGGCTCCGTTGGGGTTTGTTTCGGCAAGATCCTCTAAGGCCTTTGAAAAGGAGAGGCCCATAGCATCTGCTTCTCCCGAGGTTTGTAACTGTGTAGTACCCGCTGTTTTTTGGCTTGCGCCACTCCCCTGCATGGGGATCATCATTGCAAACTGAGACATAGGCTAACCCGTCCAATGCTGATCTTTTCGAGAAATCAGTTGCAGAATCCGGGCCAACTCCGACTATTGGGTAAAATCATCACGCCTGGCAGGACGCCAGGCGGCGCGCTGCAGAAGCCAATCTCCGTCATCATTGAGTTTAAAAGCAAGATCGAGGCGTAGTAGATTACCCCGCCACCCGGTCAGGGGGCCTGAAGCCTCCTGTGCGGAACCTGCCAGACCAACATAGACCAGAACATCTGCCTGCTGCTCACTCACCAAGTCGATACGATCAATCTTTGAAATCACATAGATCGAAGGGTGTCGGATGAAATAGCCCGCCAACAGGCCTCTCAACTGTGGAAAGCCGTTACCACGGGTATCAGAATAGTCAGGATCAACCAGCGCCATCGCTGAGGACAAGCGTGTCGCTACCTCGTGAAAGATTTTGGGACATCCGAGTCCCCAAAATCGACTCGCCAACGCGACAGCCGTTATGCCCCGA
>JAHXHT010000013.1 GCA_025656435.1 Candidatus Thiodiazotropha sp. (ex Gloverina cf. vestifex)
TTTTAACCATCGGCGTGATAATGTCTATGTACTCGTTCTAAAACTGCTTCGAGAGAAGCCGATTGGACTCGCTTAGCTTCCTAAGACCCAAGTTTAATATCCGGCCGGCAACGGATGACCGCCCCTATTTCCACCATTTCTTCAAATGGCAGAGCTTTATTGAAGCCTTTCAAATGCGTGGCCAGGGTGGAATGCCATTGATCGAGTGGGGCTATGTCGTCTTGGTGATGACATTCTTGGTGACACTGATCATAAGTTCACTTCTGATCCTTCTACCTCTCTCTCTACTGAACCCAGGCAGGGTTATTGAGAAACCAGCACCTATCAAGAGATGGCGGGTACTGCTCTACTTCTTTGGTATCGGCTTGGCATTCCTCTTTATTGAGATCGCTTTCATTCAGAAATTTCACCGTTTCCTGCACCACCCTGTTTATGCCATCGCCATCACCCTGACAGCATTCCTGGTATTTGCTGGCCTGGGTAGCTTGAGCAGTCATCGGCTGGCCCATCAGTTCGGACCGTATAGACTCGTGATTCTGGCTGTCGTCTGTATCGGCATACTGAGTATCAGCTACCTGCTGTTACTCGAGCCACTATTTAACACACTGGGTTTTTATCCACTTGTTGTGAAGATGTTAATCTCCCTCCTGCTGATCGCCCCACTGGCTTTTGTCATGGGCATGCCTTTTCCTCTGGCACTCTCAACATTGAAAGCCGAGGCTGAATCATTGCTCCCCTGGGCATGGGGCATCAATGGTTATGCCTCTGTCACCAGTGCCATCCTGGCGACTCTGGTTGCCATCCACTTCGGTTTCCAGGTAGTTATACTCACTGCAGTTCTGACCTATCTATTAACCCTTTTTGTATTTCCGAAACGACTCCAGACTGACACGCCATAGCATTCTTGCCAAATGAATGAAGTCACACAATAAACTGTCATCCGCCTATTCCATTTATACAGATACGGACCAATCGCTGCCGCCGTCACCTCGTCTACCAAAACGATAGTTTTCAAGGACTGCTCAACCTGCCCGATGTGGCCAATGTCCTGGCTGATAACACTGCTGGAAAAAATCTGCCGGTCAATCTGGTTGGTGGAATCACACCTATAGCGGTACTGGCTGTCATCGGCATGCTGATCTCGCATATCCCTGACATGCTGCAGTTCGCTGATCGCACCATGAACTGACCGCCAATGGGGTTACGTCTAATCAAAACCATAATTTCAATCAAACGTTTGACTTAATCAATTGTTTGAACTACATTCTCTCCACTTAAGACCTCACGATGTCCGATAACGAAGAAACCACACACTCGGCAACAAGAAAACGCCTGTTACAGGCGGCGCTGCAAGCCTTCGGTTCGCATGATTATGATGGTGTCAGTACCCGCGAGATCGTGGAGGCAGCCGAAGCCAATATCTCTGCTATCTCCTACCATTTTGGCGGTAAGCGAGGACTCTATCTTGCCACCGTGGACTTTCTGGCGGAAAAGCTTCAAAGCGGGATGAACGACCAGTTAGAACAGATTCGGCAGACCGCCGAAGATACACCGCCTGACCGAAGTGCCACTCTGATATGTGACTTTCTACTGCACTTTCTTGAGCATATATTGCTGGGCGAAATGGGAAAACATGCTCCCGGTATTATTTTTAGAGAGCAGAATCAGCCCACCGAAGCGTTTGATATTCTCTATGAGAAACTTTTGGCTCCCATGCACCACACACTGGCTCTTTTAGTGGCTCGCTACCGGGGACAACAAGCATCGGACCCGGAGTCTATCATCATGACACATGCCTTGATTGGACAAACAGTCATTTTCCGCATTGGACGGACCACGCTGCTGAGACGATTGAACCTGTCTGCCTACAGCACTGCTAACATTGAAACATTGAAAAACCAATTGCGGCGCAACTATCTGGCACTGCTCAACTCCCCACCTGACTCGACCGAAACGGATATACGCCACCATGCTGAATAATCATCCTCACTGGCGAAAACTGCTCATACTACCCCCGATCCTACTGGGAGTTTTACTGTTGATGCTGATGGCCGGCAATAAGGAATCGCCAGTCAAAACGGAAGGCAGCGAACCCACTAAAATGGTTCGCATCATCGAGACGCCTCAACTTGAGTTGATTCCCGTTGCGGAGGGGTTTGGCTCTATTCAGCCAGCGCGTGTCTGGTCCGGTATTGCACAGGTTTCCGGTCGTATTGTGGAACTCCATCCCCGCCTTAGAGACGGAGAGATCATTAGCCAGGACAGCTTGCTGTTAAAGATTGATCCTGCTGACTATGAGCTCAATCTCGCTCAGGCAGAGGCGGAGCTGGCAGAGCTTGAAGTGGAAGAGACCAATGCCAAGGCCTCTCTTTCCATTGAACAAAGAAGTCTAAATATTGCGCAGCGGGAATTAGCGCGCATCACCAAGCTGGCAGCCAAAGGCACTGCTTCCCAGAGTGATGTAGACGATGCTGAGCGAAACCTGCTGAACAGCCGTAACGCTGTACAAAATGTGAAAAACAGCCTGGCGCTGATACCGACAAAGCGTAAGGTACTTGTGGCCAAAAAAACCCAGGCCGAGAGAGGCCTGGAAAACACCAGCGTGCACGCGCCATTTAATCTGCGTGTGGCTAACATGGGGATAGAGATCGATCAGTTTGTCAGCAAAGGAGAGATGTTGCTGGAAGGTGATGCCGTCGACCGGGTCGAGGTCATTGCAAGATTCCCCATGTCCTCTTTGCGTCGTCTCTTCATCGGTCGCGAACTGGCAGATATCAGCAGTGATCTCCTGAATGGAAAGCTGGCGGAGTTTGTCGCCTTTCAACCCCAGGTTCGTCTCGACATGGGAACGACCATTGCTGATTGGGATGCCGAATTTGTCCGTTTCAGTGACAATGTGGATCCTGAGACCCGGACTATGGGAGTCGTGGTTGCTGTCGACAAGCCCTTTGAAAAGGTCATACCGGGTCTCCGTCCCCCTCTCTCAAAAGGCATGTTCGTCCAGGTGCTCCTGCAGGGCAAACCACAACAGAATCGCATTGTAGTACCGCGCTCTGCTGTCAGAAACGGTATTGTTTATCTGGCTGATAATCAGAACAGACTGCGTCGTCAACCCGTGGAGATTCTGTTCAGTCAGGGTGAAATCAGTATTGTCGCAAAAGGTATTGAGGCGGGCCAAAATATCGTGGTATCCGACCTGGTCCCTGCCGTCAGCGGTATGCTGCTGCAGACATCAACGGACGAATCCCTGACGGAGTCCATAGCACGCGCTGCGAGGGGCCAGCTATGATCGATTGGTTCGCCCGCCATCCCACAGCAGCCAATCTCCTCATGGCATCCATCATGCTGCTAGGGCTGACCGCCCTGCCCGGTCTGCAACGTGAAACGCTGCCAGAAATCCAAAATGATGAAGTGGAAATCAGTGTCATATACAAAGGCGCCACGGCAGACGATGTGGAAGATGCGGTCTGCCGTCGTCTGGAGGATGCCCTTGAAGGGATCAGTGATCTGGATGAGATGCGCTGTGAATCCCGAGAGGGTATGGGTGTCGCCACTGCGGTTATGATCGAAAGCGCCGACATGGCGCGTTTCCTTGATGACGTCAATGCAGAGGTCGATGCCATCGACGATTTCCCCGATCAGACCGAACTCCCGGTGATAAAAGAGTTGGGGCGCACCGAGCCAGTGATCTCTCTCGCTGTCACAGGACCTGAAGATCCGGTGGCCCTCAAAGCTTACGCTGAAAATCTGAAATCTCTGTTGCTGACCCAAGAGGATATTGCCGAAGTCACTATTAACGGTTTCTCCGATCATCATATCCGGATAGAAATCCCGGATTGGCGATTACGTCAGTTCGGCCTATCCGCAAGTGATGTCGCTAGTGCCGTGGGTCGTCACAGTGTCAGTACACCCGCTGGCCGTCTAGAGGGTGAGCATGAAGACATTTTGATCCGCTTCGATGATCAGCGTAAACGTGTGGATGAGTTTTACGACCTGGCTGTCATCTCAAGCAGCAGTGGCGCCACTATTCGTCTCGGCGAGATCGCAAAGATTACGGATCGGTTCGATCGGGATGAGGAGAAAATTAGCTTTAACGGCGAACGAGCAGCCGTCTTAAATATCGCCAAAACACGCTCACAGGATATTCTGAAAGTCCTCGATACGGTTAAACGATTTGTTGAGGGAGAGAGTCTTAATGCCCCTCAGGGCATCGCCCTGACCCTTACACAGGACCGGGCATCGGTGGTACAGGACCGGCTTGATATGCTGGTGCGCAATGGCGCACAGGGACTGTTGGCGGTGTTCATGGTGCTCTGGCTGTTCTTCAGTTTACGTTATAGTTTTTGGGTCACCATGGGGCTGCCGGTCTCGTTTCTGGGTGCACTGTTTGTTCTGCCGATGGTCGGCGTCACGATCAATATGATTTCCATGGTCGGTCTGCTGATCGGTATCGGTCTGTTGATGGATGATGCCATTGTGATTGCCGAAAACATCGCTTCTCGCATGACCAAGGGAGACAAACCATTACATGCCGCAATAACCGGTGTGCGTCAGGTTTTACCGGGTATCGCCTCATCCTTCGCCACCACGCTGATGGTATTCGGTTCTCTTGCTTTCATCACCGGCGACATCGGCCAAATACTTCGTATCATGCCGATCGTGCTGATTATTGTAATCAGTGTCAGTCTGTTTGAGGCCTTTTTGATTCTGCCGCACCATTTGAGCCACTCATTGGCCCATATGAAGAAGACGCAACCCTCCCGGTTCCGGCAGGGATTTGAAAGCCGCTTTGATAAATTTCGAGAAAACTGGTTTGGACCCCTCCTGGATAGGGCGATTGAGTATCGTTATCTCACTCTCGGCATCGTTTTGATGTTGCTGATCCTCGCCATTGCCATGCCGGTTGGGGGAAAACTGAAATTTGTCGGTTTCCCTGACCTGGACGGCGATGTTCTCGAGGCCCGTGTCCTGTTGCCGCAAGGGACACCTTTAAAACAGACCGAAGCCGTTGTCGAAAAGATCACCCAGGCGCTGAAACGCACTAACCAGACCTTTTTACCAGATCAGCCCGAGTCACAACCACTGGTGCAAAATATCACCGTCATCTATGGTCAAAACCCGGATGCCTATGAAACAGGTCCCCACGTAGCCCGTGTGGTTGCAGATCTGTTGAGTGCCGAGATCCGCAACGCTAAGTTGGACGATGTCATCAACCGTTGGCGGAAAGAGACCGGCACACTGAATGATGTCATCTCAGTTAAGTTCACAGAGCCTGCTTTCGGTCCTGGTGGCCGCCCCATCGATTTACGACTGTTGGGCTATGATCTGGATCGTCTGAAGATGGCTTCAAGCGAGCTGCAGAACTGGCTCAACAGCTATCAGGGCGTGAATGATCTGAGTGATGATCTGCGTCCGGGCAAGCGAGAGTTCCGACTCCACCTTAAGTCGGGGGCCGGCGTCCTGGGACTCGATGCGCAACAGGTAGCCGAGCAGGTCAGGGCTGCCTATCAGGGTATAAAAATCGATGAGTTTCCGGTGGGACCCGAAACCTATGAGGTCAACCTTAAACTAACCGCAGATGATCGTACGGATGCTGAAGATCTCTACAACCTGAGCATCACCGGCCCGAACGGTTCACTGATTCCTCTCTCTGCCGTTGCCGATATCGAAGAAGTCCGGGGCTGGGCGCGTATCAATCGTGTTAACCGGCAGCGTGCTATCACAGTACAGGGGGATGTAGACCGCAGTCAGGTCAATGCACAGGAATTGCTCGGTCTGGCAAACGCCACCTTCATTCCGGGCTTGCTCGAACGCTATCCCGATGTCAAATACGACATACAGGGAGAGAGTAAAGAGTCTGCAAAAACCGGCCAGTCTATCGTACGTAACGTGCTACTTGGCTTGATCGGTGTCTATATGCTGTTAGCGCTCCAGTTCAAGGGCTATGTGGCGCCGTTGACGGTCATGATCGTGATTCCCTCGGCATTGATTGGGGTGGTATTCGGGCATATGGCCCTCGGCCTGGATCTGACCATGCCCAGTATCGTCGGCATGGCTTCCCTGTTCGGCGTTGTGGTTAACGACTCGATTCTGTTGGTGGTGTTCATTCGGGATGCCCGTGCCAGTGGTACTGCAGTGGCACTTGCCGCACAGCAGGCTGCCCGTGCCCGCTTCAGACCTATTCTGCTGACATCAATCAGCACCATAGCCGGCTTGACTCCCCTGTTATTGGAGAAAAGCCTGCAGGCCCAGATTCTCATCCCCCTTGCAGCCAGCATCGCCTTTGGTCTGACTGCAGCCACACTGGTCGCTTTGTTTCTGGTGCCTTCTGTCTACTGCATCCTCGATGACTTCAATCTACTCGGCAAACTACACGATGAGACAGATGAGGAAGAAATCGTCTTACCTTCCCAGCAAAACAACGCATGACACATAAGAGATTGCATTCATTGTGAAGGTGTTGAATCACCCTCGGATATCATTCCAAACTCAAGAATAGCGACTCAGGCACGCTAACCTTTCTATCAAACCCGCTGACATGGGCAGTCATATCAAAAAGAATCCAAAAAACATGAAAAAGGGACAACTCTTCTATCTGATGGGTGGCTCCGGGGTCGGCAAAGACAGCCTACTGCATTACCTGGAATCTCATCTGGCCTCATCTGCTCGCGTGGTAGTCCCTCGCCGCTATATTACGAGAAAGATCCACGCCGGCGGCGAGCCGCATATCGAGATCACCCCTGAAGCCTTTCAGCAACGTGTGGTGGAAGGCGGCTTCGCCATGCAATGGCAGAGCCACGGATTCTCCTACGGCATCGGCACTGAAATCGATAGATGGCTGAGTGACGGTTATCAGGTTATTGTCAATGGCTCACGCCACTACCTGGAGGCAGCGATACAGGACTACCCAAATCTTCAGCTAGTACTAGTCACTGTGTCTCACAAGACACTCCACGAACGGCTGACAATGCGTGGAAGGGAGAGTCACCAAGAAATTGAAAAGCGCCTGCAGCGGGCCGAAGCGCTAGACCGGGCGCTCATGCACACAGATCTGATCAGGCTGAGCAATGATGGGCCTCTCTCCGAAGCGGGTGAGGCTTTATTAGGTCTCATTCTGTCGAAAGATAACCCACATTTGATGGCATTGGAGCCGAAGACGGCTACTGCTTAAGACAGCTCTGAACAAGTCTTGGCGAGCCAGATTGTGAGTCAAAAACTTTCGCATCAAGGCGTCAATCTTGGCAATAGCCGGACTATTGCCAAGATTGACGACGCAGAAGCGGAAGCTTTTTAGCTCGCAAGATGCCCGACCATGACTTGGTTCAGTGCTTCCGTTAGCATCAATTCAGCCAATAGCTGGCGGCGTTGACAGGTAAAACCCCCGGTCATCCACTGCACTTATTTGTCTGCTATTGAAACAAGAAACAGCTACGCCCATCCTAACTTTGTCTCGCCATTTGCAGCATTTCACTTTTCTTTTCGCCCTATCTCCTTTAATATAAGGGATTAGTAATATTGGGGCTGCAACGGTCCCTGACTAAAATCAATAGCTTACAAGCAGTTCGATTACGCCTCTGCAAAAGTCAACTGTGAGCAGTAAATGCATCGTCTGCCACGGACTGTCCATCGATTCCGTCGCGCAATTCGGGGTACGAAGCAACCGGTAAGCGACCGAACCCATGAGTGAGCGCAAATATGTGGCAGCATGTACTGAGTCTTATGTCCGGCTGGAAAGGAGCCTTCATCCCGTTTCTGGAATGGATCGGCGAACTAAAAAATAAAGACACGGTACGAGCGGATGTCATGGCCGGCGTCACCGTGGCCCTGGTGCTGGTGCCCCAGTCCATGGCCTACGCCCAGCTCGCCGGCCTGCCGGTCTATTACGGCCTCTACGCCTCGTTCCTGCCACCGATGATTGCCGCATTTTTCGGCTCCTCGAGACAATTGGCGACCGGGCCGGTAGCCGTGGTGTCGCTGATGACCGCAGCAGCCCTGGAGCCTCTAGCAACTTCTCCTGACACCTACCTGGCTTACGCCGTGCTACTCGCCTTAATGGTGGGTCTTTTCCAGCTGTTTCTCGGCCTGTTTAAACTCGGCGTCCTGGTGGACTTTCTCTCTCACCCGATCGTGGTCGGCTTTACCAATGCAGGTGCGCTGATCATCGCCACCTCCCAGCTGGGCAAGGTATTCGGTGTTTTCGCGGAACGTGCCGAACACCACTACGAAACCGTTTGGAATACGCTTCTGGCAGCGGTAGAGGGCACCCATTTTCCAACATTGATGATGGCTGCTTTGGCCTTCGGCATCATGTGGGGCATCCGCCGCTTCTACCCTGCCCTGCCGGGTGTTTTGATCGCGGTGGTTGTCACGACTGTCATCGCCTGGCTGACTGATTTTGCGACAGCAGGTGGCAAAGTGGTAGGCACGATCCCTGATGGTCTGCCTGCCTTCTCCATACCCGCCTTCGATTTCACCACTGTTTGGTCATTGATTCCTGCCGCCATTACGATCTCCTTGATCGGCTTCATGGAAGCGATTTCAATCGCGAAAGCCATGGCAGCCCGTACCAGACAACGTCTTAACGTCAATCAGGAGTTGATAGGTCAGGGCCTCTCTAATGTCGTATCAAGTATGTTTTCCGGCTATCCGGTTTCCGGCTCTTTTTCAAGATCAGCGGTCAACATCAATGCCGGCGCCATCACCGGTTTCTCCTCTATCGTCACGGGCCTGGTCGTCGCGATCACCCTGATATTCCTCACACCGCTGCTCTATCACCTGCCGCAGGCCACATTGGCGGCCGTTATCATTATGGCGGTTATCAACCTGATCAAGATTGAGCCCATCATTCATGCCTGGAAGGCGCAGCCCCACGATGCCGTCGTCGCGGTTGTCACCTTCGTGTTGACGCTTGTCTTTGCGCCGCATCTCGACAAGGGAATCATTGTCGGCGTTTTGCTCTCTTTGGGACTCTTCCTCTGGCGCACCATGCGTCCACGTTTCGCTCAACTGTCGCGTTACCACGATGGCACTATGCGTGACATTCGGGTGCATCCCCTGCCGACCAGCCCGGTTATCTCTGTCGTGCGTTTTGACGGTTCACTCTATTTTGCCAGCGCCGGCTATTTCGAAACCAAGATACTCGGCGTGGTTGCAGCCAACCCCGATCTGAAATACATCATCCTGGACGGTGAGGGCATCAACCAGATCGATGCTACTGGCGAAGAAGTACTGCACCACCTATGGGAACGTCTGCAGGCACAAGGCATCACTCTGGTGGTTGCGCGCATGAAAAAACAGTTTATGGATACCATTCGCAGAACTGGATTGAGGGAGAAAATGGGTGATAATTTTTTCTCCCGTATCGGCTTGGCACTGAACTACATCTGGAACCAATTGGGAGACTCCTACGACCAGGAAAACTGTCCCCTGCGTATACCTGAGAAGCCGGAAAAGAGTGATCCCCATGCCGGCAGATAAGTTAACCGGACTCTCTGCAGATAGGACCTGTTAACACACACTGTCATGCCTAGTCTGAGCTACTTACTGTTGGTGCCTCTGACCGGTGCGCTGTTAATCATACTTTTACCGCGTACTAACAGTTGGGCTATACGCACAACCGCTTTGATTGCCTCAGGAATCACTCTCCTGCTGTCTTGGGCCTATCTGACAGAGTTTGATCAAACCCAAGCAGGCCTGCAGTTTCTGCAGCAAACAGCATGGCACACAAGACTGGGCAGTTCATTTGCATTGGCCCTGGATGGCTTCTCTTACCCCATGGTCCTGCTCGCCACACTGCTGTGTTTCGTCGCCCTACTGGCATCTGCCAGCGTGCAGACACGGATCAAAGGCTACTATAGCCTGGTGTTGCTGCTGGAGACTGCAATGCTGGGGGTCTTCATGGCGCAGGACTGGTCCCTCTTCTACATCTTTTGGGAACTCACGCTGATCCCCCTGTTCTTCCTGATTGACCGCTGGGGCGGTAAGAACCGACATGGTGCCGCACTGAATTTCGTGCTCTATACCATGGGCGGTTCTGTCTTCATGCTGATCAGCCTGTTGGTATTGTTTGACGCTGTGCCCGGTCACACCTTTTCGATGGCAGCCATGGCTGAGAGTGGGCGTGGTTTACCCCAGCATACTCAAGTATTGATTTTCCTGGGTTTCCTGATCGGCTTCGGCGTTAAGATGCCGATCTTTCCACTGCACGGGTGGTTGCCACTGGCACATGTCGAAGCTCCCAGTCCTATCTCAATACTCCTCTCCGGCATTCTGCTGAAGATGGGCTCCTACGGCCTGATCCGTGCAGCGGGCATGCTGCCAGACGCAGTGCTCGCGCTACAGGATCTACTCGTTGTACTTGCCTTCGTCAGCCTGATTTATGGTGGGTTGCTCGCCTGGCGGCACAGTGACCTCAAAGCCATGATTGCCTACTCGTCAATCAGTCACATGGGGGTGGTACTGCTCGGGATCGCCGCACTCAATCTGGCAGGACTGCATGGTGCGCTGATGCAGATGGTGGCCCACGGCCTGGTAGCCGGCTCCCTCTTTCTACTGATCGGCTTGCTCTACGAGCGCACCAAGACTCGCGAGGCGACACACTATAGCTCCCTGGTGCGCGTAACTCCCAGGTTTGCCTTTTTCACCACATTCGCCTTCATCGCCGCAGTCTCACTGCCGGGTACCGCAGGTTTTGTCGCGGAACTGAACACCCTGATCGGCGGATTTGCCCGTTGGGGTTGGGTCGCCGCTTTGCTGACTCTCGGCGTACTACTCAGTGCTGCCTACGCGGTCCGTTCCATCAGCCAGCTTTTCACCGGCCCTGTCCGCCCGGATATGCGTGACGTGCAGGATCTCAAGCCGGTCGAACTGTTTGCCGCAGGTACATTGGCGGCTGCTACCCTGATTCTGGGTTTCATGCCGAGCCCCGTGTTGGATCTGGTGAATGCCTCTGCCACTCAGCTCTCTTTGCTGTTCAACCCATGAGTTTAGGCGGGATGAAAGTATGAGTCGTCAACAATCCAGCAGCGGAGACATTCGGCAACAGATAAAAGATGCACTTGATCATCTCGCCCATGTCTTGCCTGGACAGGCACCGATCAAAGACTTCGTACATCACAACACGCTGCATGGCTATCAGCACCTCCCCTTTCACGAGGCACTGGCTGCCTCCCGCCGTCTGACAGGTGCCAATGGCTACCTGCCGCTGGAAAAATACCGTGAATATTATCGACTGGGCAGAATCAGCAAAGAGGACCTGCTTACCAGTATCGATGATGAGGCATCGCTCGAAGCGGGCGTCACCGTGGCTGAAACTTCGAATGGTATTCTCAGACGACGTGATATCTATCTCTCGGCGTTATCGCTTCCCCTGCAACCGGTCTCAGGTTGTCAACTCACTTGGCAGATCGATGAGGCAGGTGCACTTAAAAAACTCAACCCAAGTCTTCCGGGTGAGATAAGGTCAAACCTGCTCGAACGCGCCAGGGACAATGGGCTGGACACAGAAGCCATCACTGTTGGCGACCTCTGGCAGGCCTGCCTGGAAGCGTTGCGCCTGCAAGACAACCAGCCGCATCCGGAAGAGCTGCTTGACCTCGCGCCCGAGCAGGCAGAGACCATGTTGCACGACATGCTGGATGACGCAGGCAACGACACTGACGATGTCAAAACTGCGTCCCAGCGCATGCAGCAGGCAGCCAACGACCTCCTAGCGGAACAATTGGAGCGTATTGGTCTGACCCATACAATGCGTGACCTCTTGCAAAATCTGACGGGGCATGACCTGTTGGATGATATCCGCCCGCAGCTGGTGAGAGAACTCTCAAACTTCCTCGATCAGGGTGTGGCCGGATGGCAACCGAAGAATACCGATAAAGGCTTCTATGCCTATTGGCGGAACCATGCGGAGTCCGATCCCAGCTGGCTTCTGCAGGGCGTCGAAGGCTGGCGTCAACATCTCGAACTGCTGCATACCGATCCACTCGACACCATCATCAGTGAGATGCACCGGATGGGTCTGCCGCGGGAACAGTGGGTAGGCTATCTGGAACGGCTCGCGCTCGAACTGCCCGGTTGGTCCGGTATGGTGCTATGGCGTCACAACCACCCCGGCTATGAGAGTCTCTCCGCACGTATCGACATGATCGACTATCTTGCCGTGCGATTGGTACTTGAACGGATCTTCTCTCATCACCTGTGTGCAACACTGTTTCAGGTGGAATCGAGCCTCGACATGTTGCGTTGGTATTTTCGCCGCAATCATGACGAGTTCACAGTACGCGAAGCACTGTTTAACAGCCGGTTGCCTGAGTACCTCGCCAGCCGCGCTCAGCGTGCGGTACATTCACCGGTTGAGCGAACGGCATCAGATGCCAAATCACCCTGGTTACATCTCTCCCATCTTATCTGGACCTGGCGTCATAGCGGGATGGAGGAGAAGACCGATCAACCGACGCTTTGTCAGGGTGCCTGGCCGCTGTTTCAACTCGCTCAACGGCTTGGTCTGTGCGGTTTCGATGTACGCACGCTCTCAGATGAGCAGATTCATACGATTTTCGACTGTCTCGAACGATTGGATGACGACCGGGCTGGCTACCTCTGGCTGCAGGCCTACGAAAGACACTACCGGGACCAGATTCTCAAAGCGCTGGTGCAAAATCATGGACGTGGCGCCTGGCCCCACAGAGACGAGTTACCCGCTGCACAGTTGGTCTTCTGTATGGACGATCGCGAGGAAGGCATCCGGCGTCATCTAGAGGAACTCCTGCCGGAGGTGGAAACCCTCGGTGCAGCTGCACACTTCAATGTGCTGCACAACTGGCGCGGACTGGATGATGGCCGGGTCACCCCCCTGGCGCCCGTGGTACCGGCACCGGTCATTCCCGTGCACGAGGTCTGTGAAGTTCCTACGCCAACAGCCGAAGATGTCGGTCGTCTGCACCAACAGCGACACCAACGATTGAATCAGGCCGCAGAGGTCTTTCTTCAAGAGACCCGGCGCGGCCTGCTGGCGCCTTCCCTGCTGGGCGCCGTTGCCGCTCCCTTCACCCTCGCCCACGTTGCAGGCAAGGTCCTGATGCCCCGAGCTTTCGGTGAGTGGCTGCAAGCAGCCAAACGATGGCTGGAGAAACCGGTCTCAACCGAGATCCGATTTATTGCGCCCAACGACAGCCCGGAAGCGACGGTAGAATCCACTCGCCTGGGATTCACCGATACAGAACAGGCAGACAGGGTGCAGACCCTGCTTCGAGCCATCGGTCTGACACAGGACTTCTCACCATTAGTCGCCATCATCGGACACGGATCGCGCAACCAGAACAATCCCCATGCCTCAGCCTACAACTGTGGCGCCTGCGCAGGACACTTCAGCGGACCCAATGCACGACTGGTTGCCGCCATGGCCAACCGACCCGAGGTACGCACACTGCTGGCCGAACGGGAGATCGTGATCCCGCCTGAAACGCACTTCATCGGCGGCGAGCACGATACCTGCAACGATGAAATCGCCTGGTACGACCTGGAGGCGATCTCATCCGATCATCAACCTCTGTTGCAGAGAGTCCGTAATTCACTCCTTGAAGCCGCTCAGTTGCATGCTCAGGAGCGCTGCCGCCGCTTCGCCTCAGCGCCCGTACGACCCGAACCGCATCGAGCATTCGCCCACGTTGCAGGTCGCGCCCTCGACTTCTCTCAGGCACGGCCCGAACTGGGACACGCCACCAATGCCTGTGCCTTCTTTGGCCGACGCAGCATGAGCCGGGGCGCCTTTTTTGACCGCCGCTCCTTTCTGATCTCCTATGACGCCTCGCAGGATCCCACCGGCGAGGTACTCGAAAGGCATCTCCTGATCAACGGTGCCGTGGGAGCCGGTATCAGCCTCGAGTACTACTTCTCCACCGTGGATAACGAAGGTTACGGCTGCGGTTCCAAGGTGATGCACAACGTCACCGGCTTTCTCGGCGTGATGGAAGGGGCCAATTCCGATTTACGCACCGGATTGCCGCGACAGATGATCGAGATCCACGAAGCGATGCGGTTGCTGGTCGTGGTAGAAGCGAAAACCGAGGTGCTGACCGAAATCTACCAGCGGCAACCACCGTTGCAGGAGCTGGTCGGAAATGCTTGGGTACAACTCACTGCCATGGACCCGGACGATGGCACCATACACCTGTTCAAGCCTGACAAAGGCTGGGTCAAGTGGCAAAGCGATGAGAAACCCTTAACCCAAGTGAACCGCTCTGCCGACTGGTATTTGGGATCTGATGGTCCTCTGCCACCGGCACTGATCAAGACAACCCGGGAGGAAAGCGTAGATGCTTGATCAATACGCCGGGTTGATCCCAATCCTGCCCTGGCTGGCGGCGGCCTGGATCGGTATCGGATACATGCTGGGCTTAAATCGTGGTGAGGCGGGAGAAAAGCAAACAGCCGTCGTCGCCACCTTGGCAGCCACAGCCTCTCTTTTACTGGTGACCGTCCTAGCTCTTAAGGCAGTTCTAAACGGTTTACCCGGTCAGCTGGAATTGGGCACCTGGTTCCGTAGCGGCGAATACGCAGTACCCATCAGTTTCACGTTGGACGCACTGGGTCTTTCGATCGCTTCGATTGTTGCCTTAATCGCCCTGCTTGTGATCCGGTTCTCCGCCAACTACATGCATCGTGAAGCCGGCTTCCAACGCTTCTTCATGCTGTTGTGTCTGTTTACCGGCGCCATGGATCTCATCGTACTGGCAGGCAATGCACTGTTGGTTTTCGTGGGTTGGGAGATCGCAGGGGTCAGTTCATTCCTGTTGATTGGCTATGCGATTGAGCGGCCGGCCGCTACCCGCAATGGTGTGCGTGCCTTCGTTACCAACCGGGTCGGTGATGCCGGATTTATCCTGGGGATCGTCCTCTCTATGCTATGGCTGGGTGGTCTCGACTGGCCGACCATTGCACTGCGTGCCGGGGAGATCGACACCCTGTTAGCCGGTCTTGTGGCCAGCGGCTTCGTCATTGCCGCTCTGGCAAAATCGGCTCAACTGCCCTTCGCTCCTTGGATTGCCCGCGCACTTGAAGGACCGACGCCCTCCTCCGCCATCTTTTATGGTGCGTTGATGGTGCATGCCGGTGTTTTCCTGCTGATTCGCCTGGAACCCCTATTACAACAGGCACATGCCGTCATGCTAGGCATCGCCTTGCTGGGCGCATTGACGGTAGTCTACGGCTGGCTTTCAGGCCATTCGCAATCGGATGTCAAGAGCTCGCTGATGTTCTCCACCACCACACAGGTGGGATGGATGTTTCTCTGGTGCGGACTCGGCTGGTTCACCCTGGCAGCCTGGCACCTGGGACTGCATGCGATCTGGCGAACCTTCCAATTCCTCTCGGCGCCGGCGTTACTCTATCAGGTCGAACAGGCAGCCCGGCCGGTACCAGAATGGCTCTCCCGCAATCGCTGGCTGCACCAGGCTGCCCTGCAACGCTTCTGGGTGGAATCCCTGACCGATGCCCTACTGGTGCGTCCCACTATCTCACTCTCCCGTGATGTGCAGTACTTCGATGAGCAAATCGTCACCCGGGTAGTCGGCCTGCCTGCCTATACCCGCAGCGTCTCTTCATTAGCGCAGTGGGAGATGCTAAAACAACGGGCCTCTCAAACCGATGCAGAAGGTGTCGGCAAAGGTACCGGCCTTGCAGGCAAAGCCATGACCTTGCTGGCCGATATCCTCTACTGGTTTGAATCCCGACTGGTGTTGAGCAAGGGAGGAGAGGGTCTGATGAAAAACCTCCATCGCGTAGGCGGTCTGTTGGCGCGGGTAGAACAACTGTTGGCCGAACCGCGTTATCTGATCGTACTGATCGTCGTGACCTTCGTGGTGATACTGTGAGGAACGGGGCATGGTGATAGAGCAAATCCACTGGTCGGCACAGATCAGCTATCCGATTCTGACGTTTTTACAGTTGCTGCCGATCGCAACGGTCGTTCTGCTGTGGATTTTGCGTCATACGCGATTGATGGTACCCGTAGGTATTGTCGCTGCAGTCCTGGAACTTCTGTTAAGCATTGACCTGTGGCGGCATTACGATGCCACACACAGTGGCATGCAGTTCAGTGAATCGCTGTTGGTTTTTGATTATCTGCACTACCACTCTGGTGTCGACGGTGTGTCTGTGGTGTTTGTACTCCTCACCGGATTGCTGACGCTGCTGGTCGCCCTCTACGGTGTTGTCAGGGAACTGAAGCCATTCAACCGGCTTTATATGATCGCCTTTTTGGTACAGGCCACCCTGATGGCCCAGTTTGTGACACTAAACCTGCTCTGGTTCGTGTTGCTCTCAGCCTTGCAAGTGGGCCTGATCGGATATCTGCTCTGGCGTTGGGGCAATTCTCCTGAAAAGGATCTGGCCTTACGACGCTTCTATCAGTTCATGGGTGTGAGTCTATTACTACTCGTGGCGGGCACTGTCGTTGTCGGGTGGAGTTACTCAGACAGTCATACGGGCACCTGGAGCTTCGATCTCATACAACTCGCCCAGACACCGGTTTCCGAGACCTTTCGAACCGTCGCCTTTTTTCTGCTTTTTTACGGCCTGGCGATTCGAACCCCGTTGTTTCCGTTTCACGGCTGGCTGCCGATGATTGCGGAACATGGCAATGTGGCGGTCGCTCCCACCTTTCTGCTCGGACTCAAGATAGGTATCTACGGCCTACTGAGATTTGTCCTGCCCATATTACCGACGGCGGTCAGTGAGTGGCATAACTATGTGGTCGCATTCGCCCTAACTGGCATTTTCTACGCCGCCTTTCTTGCCATGATGCAGGACAACCTGCGCAGGTTACTTGCCTACGCAGTGATCTCCCATACCGGCATCCTGGTGCTGGGTATCTTCAGTCTCGAGCATGCCGCCTTTATGGGCAGCGTTATTCTCTCCGCAACCTTCGGGCTGGCGGTGGCGGCGCTGATGTTTACCACAGGTCTGCTCTACCGCCGTACCTATACGACACTGCTGCATAGCCTGGGTGGTCTATTCGACACGCTGCCATTTCTCGGCATTACATTTCTGATTGGTGGCCTAGCTATCGTCGGCATGCCCGGTACACCCGGTTTCGATGCGGTGCATCTGATTCTGGAGTCCGCCATTCATCGCTTTGGTGCACTGGTTACCATCGCCGCTGCACTCGGTAATGTGGTTGCAGCCGGTTTTCTGCTCTGGGCCTTCCAGCGGGCATTTTTGTCACCCCGTCCGGCGGGTGTCAGGCCTTTTCAGGCTATACCGGTCTCCCGTGCAGAACTATTTGTTCTCAGTGCGCTGCTATTGGTACTCCTTGGTGCCGGCCTCTATATAGAGCCTTGGCTGACATTGGTGGATAAGCCACTCTCGGCGCTGAGTGCGCTCTACTCCTCACACTGAGACAGCGGAACGATGGCAAATTTACAAGACATGACCCACCTGCCAGTACTCTCAACACTCCTGTTGTTACCGCTATTGGGCGCTGTCCTGATCTGGCTGCTACCACAAGTAAAGACACGAACAATCGCGCTGATCACACTCATCACAGCGCTGCTCCCCGCACTCACCGCGGTAATCGGGCTGGATACCGGAAATGCGGGATTTCAGTTTACTGAACAGTACCCCTGGATACCGACACTGGACGCCCACTTCAGATTCGGCGTGGATGGTATCTCCGCCCCATTCCTGCCGCTGACCCTCTTGCTATTCATCGGTGTGATATTGGCCTCCTGGACCAGCATCCAGTCTATGCCCAGAGCCTACTACACCCTGCTGATGCTATTTACATCCGCTACGCTAGGCGTCTTCATGACTATTGATGCGCTGGCATTCTTCCTGTTCTGGGAATTGACGCTAATACCACTCTACTTTCTGATTAGCTTATGGGGTATAGGACCGCATCGCCGCTATGCGGCCACCAAGTACACCCTGTTTATGCTAGCCGGCGGAATCCCCCTGCTGCTTGCCATCGCCTTTCTCGCCTTTAATCATGCTGAGGTCATGGGTGCAACGCCACCAGCCGGTCTCTCTTTTGATTATCAGACACTATTGGATACCCCACTTTCCGGGGGTCTGGAGATCATCGTATTTCTATTTCTGCTGATCGGGTTTGCCGTTAAAACGCCCTTATTTCCCTTTCATACCTGGCTGCCCATCGTCGCTCTCGAAGGACCGGCACCTGTTGCCGCCTTGCTGGTTGGACTCAAACTCGGCGCCTATGGCCTGATTCGCTTCGCGGTACCCTTGGCACCTACTGCGGCACAGGAGCTGCATTGGCTGCTTGCCGGACTTGGTGTGATCGGTGTCCTTTATGGCGCATTGGCGGCATTCAGCCAGACCAATCTTCGCCGTATGCTGGCCTACTCATCCATGAGTCATGTGGGACTGGTGGTGCTCGGCATTGCTTCATTCAGTCAACAGGGACTGCAGGGCGCTGTTTTTCAGTTATTGAATTTCGTGATCATCGCCGGCGGACTGTTCCTGCTGACCGGATACCTGCAGCATCGTCTGGGGTCCACTGACCTGATCCATCTCGGTGGCGCGGCACAGAGCATGCCGCTGCTGGCTGCATTTTTCATGTTCTTGGGACTGGCATCACTCGGCATTCCCGGCACCAGCGGCTTTCCTGCCGAGTTTCTCATCCTGTTCAGTGCACTGCAGACCCATACTGGTGCCGGATTGGCGGCACTGGCCGGCATGATTATCGGTGCCGGTTATCTGCTGAACAGTTATCGCCAGAGCTTTTATGGTCCTACGACCCAAGGCCAGGTACGGACTGCACAGGATCTGCGTCCGCGGGAGCTGGCGACCATGCTGGTTTTCTCTTCAATTGTCTTGTTGTTCGGTCTGTTTCCCGGACTGTTGCTCGACCTGACGAGTACCACAGTCTCTATGTGGCTCACACGCGTTAACTAGGTCCTAAGCCTCTTGCAGAACCTCCAATGCCCGTGAATGCCAGTTGAGTACAGCGGTTTTCACGAACATCTTTTTCGCTAAATCAGGGTAGGCAGTACGAATCTGCTCAGCAGCAAAGTCGCATAGGAATTCTGACTTCAACTCTGCCCGTGCCCGATCCACACCCACTTCCTGATAAGGCACCGAAGCTAGCAGAAGAAATCCGTCATCGGGTATACGCCCGGCGCTCATGTTACTTTCGATAATCCCCGCCGCTTTGTGGATCGGCTCACCGAGACTTGGGCTGTATGGACCGATAATCAATGCCAGGTTAGGCATATGCAGGAAATCGAAACCTCGCCCTACACAAATCATCCATTCACGATGTACGTTGTCGAGCTGGCGGGCCATCCGTCGCGCTTCCTCGATATGATCGAGGTTGCCTGAGATCAGGGGTAAGAGATCCAGGCGCATCTGCACACTCATGTCCGGGAACAGTCTTTCCAGGCGCGGCAGCAAAATATCGCGATCACTCGAACTCAACGTAGACATGTCCAACTGTTCACCGTTGGTGCCATGCAATATTAGGGCATCCTCGTCCGTCTCAAAACCGCAGACTACCGGATAGACCGTACTGTGGCCTTGGCCAAAGACCTGTTCTACCTGTCGCTTGATCTGATAGGTATGCGCTTTCGCTGCCTCAGTGTCGTAGTTGAAACCGGCACAACCCCGCTGAGGATCGCCTTTGGAAAAATGGTAAGTGATGAGGAACATCGATCGACGCCCCTCAGAGACAATGTTCTGCAGATAGTTGGAGAGGACCTCTCCCAAATGGGGCCAACCCAGGTTGAACATACCGCCTAAATTACGGAATGGCTGAATAATGCCTTGTGGGGTATTCGTGGCGACCGGTATGTTGATACGGCCATCCATACATTTCAGCACCGCAATCGAGGTGGGGTATTCGGCCAGATAGCGGGTACGCGCAAGCCAGTTATCGGGGCTACTATAAATCGTCGAGTGGCGACTGGCATGCTCCAGCAACCATTCAATCCGGTCTTCTATGGGTTTACTGTGTATATCCATGGTCACCTTCTGTGATTACTGTACTGGAACTTGCCGGAACTCATGCATAGTGTCAATCATCCCCTGCCTAGCACATGCGTATTCTCAATCAAATTAAAAAGACTCTAACTCGGAGCATGTATAGGGACTCCAGTGTATTCCCACACTAAGGAAGCTCTGAACGAATCGTTTGTCAGCGAACGTTTCCTCTCGCTTGCTTCAAAACTGCCATGAGCGAAGAAAAACAGTGCATTT
>JAHXHT010000014.1 GCA_025656435.1 Candidatus Thiodiazotropha sp. (ex Gloverina cf. vestifex)
TTTGCTTCATGGGGTCTATATAATGATTGGCCTAGAATGTGCACCATTATCCCTCAATCGATGGATTCGTTCAGAGCTTCCCTAGGGCCTGTTAACACTAAGGAAGCGCTGGACAAATCTGGACATATCGATTTTGGCCGTTGTGTTGTTAATCTTGGCAATAGACTGCTATGACTGGCGAATATTATCTATGTGAGAAGCATGTTGGTTGGGCCGACATAGGAGGCCCAACAATCCAAACCCTTTCCTGCGGCTGGCTCGAGAATTTGCAATGGAGATGTTGGGCCTCCTATGTCGGCCCAACCTACGGATCTGTTTGGACAATGGTGGACCTTAGCGTGATGTAGGTGATTAGGAAAACGCTGATCAATCCGACCGGGTCAGTCGACTCACCAATAAGATTGCCAGCAGGGATGCGGTAAAACCCGGTACGATCTCATAGAGGTCAAACAGGCCACCTTCAAGCGGTTTCCAGATCACAACAGTGATGCCTCCCACAAGAATCCCGGCCAGAGCACCCCAGCGGTTCATGCCCCGCCAATAGAGGGAGAGTAGCACCGCAGGTCCGAAGGCAGCACCAAAACCCGCCCAGGCATAGGCCACCAGATCGAGCACTTTATTCTCAGGATTCATGGCCAACAGGAAAGCCACGCCGGCGATGGCCAATACCGCCAGGCGGCCGACCCGCACCAGCTCCCTTTCGCTCGCCTCTTTACGAAACAGCACCCGATAGATATCACCGGTAAAGGCGCTGGAGGAGACCAGCAGCTGTGAGTCGGCGGTACTCATCACCGCCGCCAGGATAGCGGCCAGGCAGATACCGGCGATCAGCGGATGAAACAGCAGATCGACCAGATGAATGAAGACCTTCTCCGTATCCTCCAGTGGCGTCTCGAAAACGGGTATGCCACTCATTCCCACCAGGCAGGCAGCGGTCAGGGTGATAAAGACCCAAGTGACAGCAATGCGCCGGGCCTGGGGCACCAGACTGACATCCCGTACCGCCTTGAAGCGGGCCAGGATATGGGGCTGACCAAAGTAACCCAGCCCCCAGGCCAGCAGGGAGACAATGGCGATCACACCCAGCGCGTCACCCTCGGCGTTGGAAAAAGGGTTGAGCAATTCGGCATTCTGCAATTCGATCGCGGCCAGCGTGCCATTCACACCGCCGGTCAGACTGAGTGCGAAAATCGGCACTGCCACCAGCGCAGCTGCCATCAACAAACCCTGAAACAGATCGGTCCAGGAGACAGCGAGAAAACCGCCGAAAGCGGTATATAGAATGATGGTCAGCGTGCCGACAACCACTGCCCAGACATAAGGCAGACCGAAGAGGGAGGAGACCATCCGGATCAGGCCGCTGTCGTCCTGAAACCGATTCGACAGGTATTGAGGCAGGGTCAGGGCATTGCCTGCCCGCTCCGAGGCCGATCGCAGAGGCGCCGCCACCAGCCGCCAGTTGAGCCAGGTACCGAGCAGCAGGCCGACGGCGAGCCAGATCGACTCCAGTCCCGCCGCATAGGCATAGCCCGACAGACCGAGCAGTAGCCAACCGCTCATATCGGAGGCGCTGGCGCTGAGTGCGGTGACCCAGCTTCCCAGGCGGCGTCCTCCCAGGATGAAATCGGAGAGGTCCCGAGTCCGTCGCCAGGCAATAATGCCAATCACCAGAATCACCGCCAGATAACCGACAAAGGTCAGGGCGACAAGTAGCGCACTGTTATCCATCTATGCCCTCGTGAAACATTATCAGTCACTTCTCCTGGCCGATATCTTCGCCAGATAATGCTCTTTCATAGCCGTCTCGAAGGCCTCATTACTGGGGTAGTCAAAGCCGAACACCGGCTGCCAGAAACGCGGGTTCTCCATACAAAGATAGAAGAAGACCTCATCATGCCAGGATTCGAGTGTGTGATAGGCGAAGGAGAACATCTCCTGCTTGATCTCATCCGGGTAGGAGAGTTTGCCGTCGGCTTCCACCATCGGCATCTGCAGGACACGGCTCTGAAAACCGGGACGTGCGCGGAGTTGTTTGATTACCGGTTTGATGTAGGTGAGCGTGCCGAGGGAAACCAGCGCAACTTCATGGGCATCGAACTCGCCGGTAAGACGCTGGAAGAGTTCACCGTAATCCTCCCGCCAGTGGTCATAATGGATCATGGGGTGAAAATGGAAGCCGACTACAATACCTTTGTCGGCCAGCCGCCTTGCTGCACGCAGACGTTCGTCCAGAGAAGCGGTGAGGTGTTCTTCATTGGCTATCAGCGTCGGTGTATTGAGCGACCAGGTGCAGAGCACATTGGGTGGCACTTCATGTTTCAACAGATGGTTGATGTTCTTCGACTTGGTCTTCAGCTCAAGAATGACGTTGGGGTGCTGTGCCGCAAAATTAAGCAGAGCATCTAGAATGCCCGCCTGGTTACCCCACATCAGAGAGTCGGAGGATTGCCCGGTGCCGATATGGTAGAAACGGTCGGGATCGATCTCAAGCCGGGCGAGCTTCTCGGTAAAACGGCTATCGAAGCGTACCTCGTCACCATGATAGAAAGATTGGATGCTGCAGTAACTGCAGTCGAAGCCACAGTTCTCCACGGCGTCGAGGGTCATCAGGTTACAACAGCGGGTACGGGTCGAGGCCACCGGACACCAGCCGAGACCCAGGTGATCTTTCTCCACATTGACCCGTTGAATGCGTTCCGCAGAATAGCTGCTGGAGACCGGTATCTCCGGATAGCGAGTCGGTTGTTCCCGCAGGGTCTGCCAGTGGGTGCGGACCGCTTGAAGCAGACGCTGCCGTCGCTGTTTGGGTCCCAACCCCTCATTCGGCACTAGCGGCCAAACCTGTTCCATCGTCCCTGCGTTCCACATCGCCAGGTCGACAGCCATATCGCAGAGCTGCTTCAGCTCCTGCTGAGTAAAGCGGAATAGTTGTGCCTGACCACTGAGAAATCTCTGCTGCTCATCAGACAAACGCTCAGACCCCGTCTGTTGCAGGAGACCCGGCAGTTTATCTTCATAAAGATTGGATTCTGGCATGCCTGTTAACCCGACTAACCGGAGTTGTTAACGCTTGCTCTTGACGTACTTCTTCAGTCGTTGACGCTTTTCAACCTGGCGCTTGGTGAGCTTGTTCTTTTTCCCTTCATAGGGATTGCTACCGGAGCGGAATTCGATACGAATCGGCGTCCCTTTGAGATTGAGGGTCTTGCGAAAGCGGGTGACCAGATAGCGCTTGTAGGGCTCGGGTACATGCTCTGTCTGATTGCCGTGAATGATAATAATCGGCGGATTCTTGCCACCCTGATGGGCATAGCGCAGTTTGATTCGCCTGCCATGCACCAGCGGTGGCTGATGTTCCTGGGTAATCGTCTCCAACAGACGGGTCAGATCCGGCGTTGAGAGATCGCGCATGGCGTTGGTATAAACCTTCTCCACCAAGCCGAACAGATCACCCACCCCGGAACCGTGCAGGGCCGAGATAAAATGGTGCCGTGCGAAGTTGAGAAAAGGCAGTTTGCGTTCGATCTCGCTCTTCACCCACTCCCGCTGATCCTGACTCAGGCCGTCCCATTTATTGATCACCAGAATCAAGCCACGGCCACTTTCCAGCACATGGCCCGCCAGGGTGGCATCCTGTTCCCCCACACCCTGTTGCGCATCGAGCACCATCAACACCACATTGGCCTCTTCGATGGCCTGCAGGGTTTTGATGATGCTGAACTTCTCGATCGCTTCTTTGACACGTGCCCGCCGGCGCACACCGGCAGTATCGATCAGGGTGTAGTGTTTCTCGTTGCGGATGAAGGGAATGAAGATGCTATCCCGCGTGGTGCCAGGCTGATCGAAGGCGACGACCCGCTCCTCGCCCAGCAGACGGTTGACCAGGGTCGACTTGCCCACATTGGGGCGGCCCACCACGGCGATCTGTATGCCTCTTTCTTCCGCTGCAATCTCTTCTTCGGACGGCGGCATCTGTGCCAGCACTGTCTCGATGAGGTGGCTTACCCCACGGCCATGAACCGCCGCGATCATCTGAGGCTCACCCAATCCAAGCCGGAAGAAATCGCTGCCGGCGACCGTCTCGTCCAAGCCTTCGCTCTTGTTCACTGTCAGGGTCACCGGCTTGCCGGTACGCCGCAGTTCCTGCGCGATCATCTCATCGCCGCCGATGCACCCCTCTCTGGCATCCAGCAGAAACAGAATATGATCCGCCTCACCGATGGCCTGCTTGACCTGCTGTTCCATCAACACGTCGATACCGATCTGATCACCACTGATGCCGCCGGTATCTACGACTACATAGGGCTGACTGCCTATCCTGCCAGTGCCGTATTTGCGGTCGCGGGTGAGGCCGGGTTGATCGGCCACCAGGGCATCACGGCTGCGAGTGAGGCGGTTGAATAGGGTTGATTTGCCGACGTTGGGACGACCGACCAGGGCGATGACGGGTAGCATGAATCAGATCTCAGCGGTTATCCGGTTCAATCGGCTCTGCCTGTAGCGCAGAGAGCTTGCCGCCCTCCCCCAGGACATAGACGATACCGTCATGCACCAGCGGCTTGACCCGAATCCTGTCACCACCGGCACGGCTGCGTGCCAGCTGGCGACCATCGTATTGTGATAGCCAGTGAAGGTAGCCATCGTAGTCGCCCACGACCAGGTATCCGTCTACCATCGCAGGTGCCGAGAGACGCCGGGCATGCAGTGACTTCTGTTGCCACAGCGTAGCGCCGTTGGTGGCATCCAACGACCAGATGTGGTCCTCCTCATCGGAGACATAGATCTGTCGCCAATCCGCATCCAACCCTGCGTGAGACGAGAGCTCCCGCTGCCAGAGTATCACCCCGCTGGTTTCCGAGACTGCCGCCACTTCGCCATGAAATGCCGCCGCGTAGACAGTCCCTTCCACCAGCTTGAGTTCCGCATCGATATCCACCACACGCTCGAGCTCAGTGCGTCCCTTGGGTGTGGTGATTGTCGCCTCCCAGGCCGCTACGCCGTTATCGAGTTGCAACGCCACCAGCTTGCCATTGGCGAAACCGACCAGCGCCTGGGCCTCATTAATGATGGGGGAGCTGTCACCGCGCAGGGTGAGTACCGGCACGGTCCGGTCGTAGGCCCAGCGTGTCTCACCGGTGTCTGTGTCTATGGACATCACACGCCCGTCAATAGTCCGGCAAATGACCTGGCCACGACCGATGGCGGGTACCGAAAGCACTTCGCTGGAAACTTTCTGACGCCAGCGTTGACTGCCGTCCTCCGTATCCATGAGAATCAACTCTGCCTCCTGCGTCCCCACAGCAAGCAGCCCCTCATTGACGCCCGGGCCACCGGAAATCGGTACATCCAGATCCACTGACCAGAGCTTCTTACCCGTCAGCGCATCAAAAGCCAGGACCTCACCGGATGGTTCTGCGATGTAGAGACGTCCTTCACTGATGGCCGGAGCGATCTTCAGGTAGACATCTTCCGATCCCTCCAGCGATCTGCTCCAAAGGGTCTTGATCTTGAGTTCGGATTCCAGCTCAACCAATTCGGCAGGTGGATCGGCATTGTCCTTCGCAGAGAAGACGCTGCAGCCGGTCAACAGCAACAGTAGCGGCCAAAGTAGAAAGGGTCTGATCATCGGCTCAGGGATTCGCCAGCGCCAGATCATCCAGCTTCATCTGCAACAGATTACGATTGCTGACCTCCAGTGTCATGGCTTGGGTGTACGCATCGTGAGCCGCTGGTTTATCGCCTCTTTCTGCCGCGATGTCACCACGCAACATGGCAAACTCGCCGGCAAAACCATCCGCTTCCTTATCGGCATGCTTCGCCGCACCATCGAGATCCCCTTCGCTGAGCAGGATGCGCGCCAGGTTGAGTTGTGCCAACGCTTTCAGGGATGGCTCATCTGTCTGTCCGATGGCCCACTCCAGCTGTGAACGTGCGGCAGCCCCATCACCCTGTTCCAGTTTCAGTCTGGCCTGCGTGAGTGCGGCAAAGACCGCGTAGTTGCTGCTATCGTACTCAAGCCGCAGGAGTTCGGCCTGTTTGCTGGAGGATTCGGTATCACCACGCTGTACGGCACTCAGCATTTGATTGAAGGACTGAGAGGCATCTTTGCCGATCCGGTCCTCGTAGTTGCCCCAGGCCTGCCAGCCAAATACACCACCCAGGCCAATGACAAGACCGGCAATCACCGAGGTGCCGTTCTCTTTCCACCAGCGTTTTAACGCCTCGACCTGTTCTTCTTCGGTCTGATATGCACTCATATTCTAAATCCTGTTTCTCATCTCTTATAATCTGTCGGCCAGAATACCTGCAAGGTCGTCGATCTTCACCTGCAGCTGCTCTCCACCATCCCGCAGCGGCTTCAAGCCTACCTCACCTTTGGCCACCTCATCATCTCCCAGTATGACAGCGAAGCGGGCACGACTTTTGTCCGCCTTCTTAAACTGACTCTTGAAGCCACCGCCGCCACAGTGGCTGATCAATCGTAGCTCAGGCAAGGCATCACGTAACGTTTCCGCCAACTGGACGCCTTTCCGTTTCGCCTTATCACCCATCATA
Source organism: Candidatus Thiodiazotropha sp. (ex Gloverina cf. vestifex) (assembly GCA_025656435.1). Lineage (GTDB taxonomy): Bacteria > Pseudomonadota > Gammaproteobacteria > Chromatiales > Chromatiaceae > Thiodiazotropha. The sequence continues at coordinate 6,556 of JAHXHT010000014.1, forward strand.
ATCAGGTAGAGATCGACACCGGGAAGCTGCTGCGCAACGGCTGTCGTCTCCAACAGAGCAACCAGCCGCTCCAAGCCCATGGCGAAGCCAACCGCGCTGGTGGGTTTACCACCCAGCTGTTCGACCAGACCATCGTAGCGGCCACCGGCACAGACGGTACCCTGTGCGCCAAGCTGGTCGGTAACCCACTCGAACACGGTCCGGCTGTAGTAGTCCAGACCGCGTACCAGTCGTGGATTCAGCACGTAGGCCACTCCCGCATCATCCAGTCCCTTAAGAAGGACCTCGAAGTGAGCCAATGATTCCTCGGAGAGGTGCTCCATGAGGGTCGGCGCGCCGGCAACCACCTGGGCCAAATCTGGGTTTTTGGTATCCAGAATACGTAACGGATTGCTCTCGAGTCGACGCCGGCTATCTTCATCCAACTCATCATAGTGAACCTGGAAATAGCTCACCAGCAGTTCACGGTAGTTTGCGCGCTCTTCTGATGTCCCGAGGGTATTGAGCTGAAGTTCGAGTCCCTCAAGTCCCAGCTCTTTCCATAGACGCACAGTCAGCAGGATGAGTTCCAGGTCAATATCTGGTCCTTCCAGTCCGAAAGTCTCGACACCAATCTGGTGAAACTGCCGATAACGTCCTTTCTGCGGGCGTTCATGCCTAAACATGGGGCCTTGGTACCAGAGTCTTTGTGTCTGGTTGAAGATGAGTCCATTCTCCAGGCCGGCGCGAACACAACCGGCTGTACCTTCGGGACGCAGGGTCAGGCTATCGCCGTTGCGGTCTGCGAACGTGTACATCTCCTTTTCGACAATATCGGTGACTTCTCCGATGGAGCGTTTGAATAGCTCGGTCATCTCGACAATGGGCATGCGGATCTCGTCATAGCCGTAACGACCAAGTACCGAACGCACTCGATCTTCGAGATATTGCCAGAGGGGCGTCTGCTGCGGCAGGATGTCTTTCATCCCGCGAATGGCCTGGATTTGCTTTGCCATCAGTCGTATGGAGTCGCGAAAAGGTGTAATTCGGATAAGGCGCCGAAGAGTAACATGGAACCGTCTACCCGCCCAAGCGCTACAATCGCGTCGGATCGAGCGTAAAACGGGCCACTTTGCCCCGCGCGTAAGGTTTCAGGTCGAAAGCGACGCCATTGACGCTGACTTTGACCGCATTGATATCGCCGAGCACTACGCTAAATGGGCCCATGCTCCCGTCGAGCGATCGACTGACACCGCCACGCTTCTCACCGAAGATTCGCGCTCTACCGGTGGCATCCCGCACTTCTACCCAGCACGATCCGGTGAACTCGAACACCACCAGGCCGCTTGAAGCAACCGTCTCGGTTGTCTCCTCTGATGTTGTCACCAATTCAACTTCGGGAGCTGCCTCCGGCTCACTGAATGACGACTCAGTGGCAATCAAGGTCTCTGTATCATCTGAGATGGCTTCGGTAACAATCGCCTCAGCCACCGGCTCGGGCTCGGTAGCACTCGGGGCAGTTTCAGTTTCAATCAGCGGTGGCGCTTCCTCAGCTTCCGGCAGATCGCCAGGCTCGGCTATCGGCTGGGTCAGATCCATCGTGCCTGGCTCGGAGAATGGCACTTCAAAACCCGGAGATTGAGTCTCAGGCATCTGTGTCGATGGTATCGGTTCGGGTTCAGGCAGGTCCATGCGACCCTGCCACCAGAAAAACAGCAATATGCCCAGCAGCAGAACGACTGTCCAGGTCACAACACGGAAAAGCCGGTGATCACTGTGCAGTTCCTTAGCCACTTCATCCGGCTGATTTTTTGGCAGCGGTGCCTGCTCAGTGCTGGGGTTGAGTTCCTGATAGGAGATGATGACCGCTTCTTCATCGACACCGACCAGTCGCGCATAATTTCGCAAATAGCCCTGAACAAATACAGCCGACGGAAGGTTCTCGTAGTCATCCCACTCGAGAGCTTGAACGATGCTATGATTCAGGTTCAGACGCGCAGCCACTTCGGCCTGTTCCAAGCCCTGGCGTTCCCGCGCCTTGCGCAGCTGGGAGCCCGGCCCGTCGATGGTACCCTCCGCTGGATTACTGTCTGAGTTGTTTTTATTTTTCATTATTGTCTTTCTGACTGGTTGAGTGCTTGTATCTCAGGCGCATCGGGAAACTCTTTCAACAGTCTGCGCTTGTATTCCACCACTTTTTGGCGGTCACCCAGGCGTTGTTCGATCTGCACACCGAGCCACAGAGAGGCTGCCGTACCCTTAACCTCTCCATGGTAACGCTCAAGATAAGCCCGGGCAGACATTCCTTTCTGCTGCTCAAGTGAGAGTTCAGCCATCTGAAACAGTGCGGTTGAATACCTTGGGTTGGCAGTTAAGGCGCGACGATAGTAGGTCTCTGCCATCACCATATCACCGGCGCGCTCAGCACAAAGTCCCGCATTGTTAAGTGCTACCCAAGGGGTGGGATAGAGTGGATTGTCGAGTGCAAGCAGAAACTCCTGATCTGCCATCTCGTAGCGGTTTTGTTTGCAGTAGTAGCTGCCGCGGGCATTTCGGATGTAGGGGTCTCGTGGGTCGAGATTCACAGCTCGATCATAGTGGCGTGCCGCCAAATCATTTTCACCCAGCCTTTCATAGAGAATCGCAATCACATTGTGGGCTTCGGGATTCTGCTCATCCACTTCGAGGCCACGTCTGAGCTTCTGCAGCGCCACCGCATCCTGGCCATCCCGCATATAGGCGATACCCATTTCCACATAGATTTTTCCCGGACTATCCCGCTTTTCCAAGCCCAGGTTACCGGTGGCATCCGGTTGACCGCCCGTGGTCGCACATCCTGTAAGAAACAGGGTTAAAAGCAAGAGTCCGGCGATCTTATAATCACGCAATAACATCATCTGATATTTACCTTCAGGCTTTCCGCTTCCGACCGGCGCAAATCTCTGCGGCTCCGATCCTTGACCTTACCGACCAGCTGTCCACATGCTGCATCAATATCCTCTCCCCGGGTCTTTCGGGTTGTGGCGATGATGCCTGAGCGTTTCAGACGCATGCGGAAAGCTTCAACCCGTTCCGCCGGAGAGGCCTGGTATTGGGTGCCTGGAAACGGGTTGAACGGAATCAGGTTGACCTTGGAGGGTGTCCCCTCTAGCAACCGTATCAGTGCTTTGGCATGTTGCAGGCTGTCGTTGACACCATCCAGCATGACATATTCCCAGGTCACCTTGCGCCGTTTATCGCCTTGAACGAACTCCCGGCAAGCGGGGATCAGCTCTTCCAGGGGATACTTCTGGTTAATCGGTACTAACTGATCGCGTAAGGCATTGTCCGGCGCGTGGAGTGAAACAGCCAGGCTCACATCACTGAGCTCCCGTAGTTTCTTGAGTGCCGGTACGATGCCTGATGTACTGATGGTGACACGATACTTGGAGACCATATAGGCCAGATCATCCTGCATAATGTTCATGGCCGCTACCACCGCATCGAAATTGGCCAGCGGTTCTCCCATGCCCATCATTACTATATTACTGGGGGATGTACCCAGCTCACGGGTTGCTATCCAGACCTGCCCAATAATTTCCGACACCGTGAGGTTGCGGTTAAAACCCTGTTGGGCGGTAGAGCAGAAGCTACAGTCCAGCGCACAACCCACCTGGGACGAGACACAGATGGTGCTGCGCCCGTCATCCGGAATATAGACAGTCTCGATACGTTGCCCGTCCGTCAGTTCAATCAACCACTTGCGGGTCCCATCCAGCGCCGGCTGCTCAAAGATCAGCTGCGGCAGACTGAGCGCCGCCACTTGGTGCAGCTGTTCGCGCAGACGTTTAGAGATATCGGTCATGGCATCGAAGTCGGTGATGCCATGCTTGTGAATCCATTTGAATACGTTGCGACCGTGAAAAGCCTTGCTGCCAAGCGCCAGAAAAAATGTCTCCATTCCCTTGCAGTCGAGATCGAACAGGTTGGTTTTCGTACCAGTAGTCAATGCAGGGAGTTCTCAGCGAAATTAGTGAATAACAGGCGGAAAGAAAAAACCATAAAATAACAACGCGTTAGTTTAGCCTTGGGAGGGCAGGCTGGCAAACCGGCAGGTCGCAATTACCGGATTTTATGAGATTCGTTTGACCACACTCACATCCGGTAGTTGCTCCACCTTTGATAACAGGCGGCTCAACTGCTCCATATCACTGACTTCAACGGTAAATCGCATGGTGGCGGTATCGGTCTTACGGTCACTGTTGGTATTGACGCCAATCACATCGATTTCCTCATTGGTGAGAATTGCGGATATATCCCGCAACAGCCCCTTTCTATCTCCGGATACCACCAGAAAATCCACCGCATAGGTTGTCTGTGCCTGATGATCATTCCAAAGGACATCCACCAGCCGCTCTCTATTCGCCTCATCCAGCGCACGAATGTTGGCACAATCCCGCCGGTGCACTGTCACTCCACGACCCCGGGTGACAAAGCCAATAATCGGATCGTAGGGGACTGGTTTACAACAGCGCGCCATACTGGTCATCAAGTCATCAACACCGGCAACCACCACCTCTCCCTTGACCGTAGCGGTCCGCTGTTGTGGTGTTATTGGCTTGGTACGCTGTGCTTGCCGGGCACGCCCACCAACACCTGCGACCTGAATGGGGGACAAATCGCCACGCCCGATGGCTGCGTAGACATCCTCGGCATGCTGTAGATTGTGCCTCCCTGCAATCGCTTCCAAGTCGGGCTTCTCGGTAACCGAGAGTCGCACCATTTCACGTTCCAGGGCAGCACGACCCAAGTCCACGTGATGCTCATAATCCAGATGCTTGAACCACTGTTTGACCCGGTTACGTGCCCTGGCACTGTGCAGATAGCCAAGATGCGGGTTGATCCAATCACGACTCGGCGTACCATTTTTGGCCGTCAGGATCTCGACCGATTCTCCACTGCGCAGCGGTCGATTCAGCTGGACAATATGACCATCGACTCGGGCGCCACGGCACTGGTGGCCAATGTCAGTGTGAATGGAGTAGGCAAAATCCAGCGGTGTCGCCCCCTTGGGCAGTTCCACGACTTTCCCCTGAGGGGTCAGCACATAGATTCTTGTCGCCTCCATCTCGGCATCCAGATAACCGGATGGCTCACCCTCATCACTTAGCTCCTTCTGTTCAAGCCACTGCCGCATCCATACGATACGACGCTCAAAATCGGCGTCGTGCTTGGTGTTCTCCTTGTAACGCCAGTGGGCCGCAACACCCAATTCTGCATGATGGTGCATGTCACCTGTGCGGATCTGTACCTCGAGGGTCTTCTCTTCAGGCCCGATGACGGCTGTGTGGATCGATTGGTAGAGATTGGCCTTGGGTGTGGCGATATAGTCGTCGAACTCACCCGGTATATGTTTCCAGAGGCCATGCACTACACCCAGTGCCGCATAGCACTGAGCAATATCATCGACCAGCACCCGTAATGCGCGCAGGTCGAAGATTTGTTCGATATCCACTGATTTGCGTTGCATCTTCCGCCAGATGCTGTAGATGTGTTTCGGTCGACCGCTGATTTCGGCATTGACACCGACGGCGTGAAACTTCTCATGCAGTAGCTCGATGACCTGATTGATAAACTGCTCCCGATCGGCGCGACGGCCATCGAGTTGACTGGCAATGCGTTTGTAATCGTCAGGATGGAGAAAGCGCAAAGAGAGATCTTCAAGTTCCCATTTTATCTGCCAGATACCCAGACGGTTGGCCAGAGGCGCATAGATATCCCGAGTCTCCTGCGCCAGACGATGGCGTAATTCGGGAGAGAGCCCGCGGGCAGTTCGCATGCGGTGCAGTTGTTCGGCCACGACAATCAATACAACCCGAATATCCTCGGCAATGCCCAATAGCAAGCGGCGCAGGTTTTCCGCATGCTCACCTTCATCCCCTGGCGGCACCTCGGATGAAAGATCGGTCAGCATGCCGATACGGGTCAGGTCGTCAACCATGCGGGCAGTATTCTCACCCAGCATCTTAATCAGATCATCAAGCTTAAGATTCTGATCGCCGAATGAACCCAGCAGCATGGCGGCCGCTATCGTCTCCCGGTCCATTCTCATGTCGACCAGAATCTCCGCCACGGAGAGTGCGTGACGCAGTTGGGATTCTCCAAAGAGGGTACGGGCATCGGGATCTGCCGCCAGCGCAATGTCGGCTGCTTTCCTCAGGTATTGCCTGTCCTCACCATCAAGATCCTCCGGCAGCCGGTCGATCCATTGGGCGATATCCCCCACCGCGATCTCATCGCCTTCGGGGAGCCTACTGGTGGTAGTCACCATCTACTTGATCAGCCTCTGTCCGTAACCGGGTTGTTTTAGTACTGCTCAGTCGAGTACGTGACTGACCAGGCCATCCGCCAATTTGGGTTCGAACCAAGTGGATTTTGGTGGCATCACCTCACCCGCATCGGCGACTGCCATGAGGTCTTCCATTCCCGTGGGAAAGAGGGAGAAGGCCACTGCCATCTCACCGGAGTCAACTCGCTTCTCCAACCCCGAGAGACCACGAATACCACCAACGAAGTCGATACGGGCGTCCCGGCGGGGATCGGAAATGCCAAGAATCGGTTCGATCAGATTATCGGCCAGCAGACTCACATCCAACCTGGCCACTGGATCATCCGATGGAATACGCGCCGGATCTAACCGCAGGCGATACCACTGATGGTCCAGATACATACCAAACTCAGCGGCGCTGGCTGGTTTCACCGGCTGATCACTGGACTCAACACGGAAAGACTCTCCCACCCGAGCCAGAAAAGTCGTTTTATCCAGGCCATTGAGGTCTTTGATTACCCGATTGTAATCGAGAATCTGCATCTGATTGTGAGGAAAGATAACACTCAGGAAGTAATTATAGGACTCAGCGCCGGTGTGATTGGGGTTATCCGCCTTACGCGCCCCACCCACACGGGACCCAGCTGCTGAACGATGGTGGCCATCGGCCACATAGAGTGCAGACATGGCATCGAAATCCCGAGTCAGCTGCTCTACGGTAGACTCATCATCCACCACCCAGATTTCGTGGCGCACCGCATCAGCAGCGGTGACATCCATATCCGGCGTGGCCCGTGAGACCCTTGCCAATACACCATCTACCTGAGGTGCACTGGGGTAGACCAGGAAAACCGGTCCTGTCTGGGCATTCAGGGCATCGACCTGGCGCACCCGGTCATCTTCTTTGGCAGGACGGGTAAATTCATGCTTTTTGATGCGATCCGTGTCATAGGCCTCCACTGAGGCAGCTGCCACCAACCCGGTTTGCCGATGCTCACCCATGGTCAGCCGGTAGACATAAAAGCAGGGCTTGTTATCTCTCACCAGCACCTTTTCCCGAACCATTTTCTGCAGGTTTTCTGCCGCCTTGGCATAGACTTCAGGGGCATAGGGATCGACACCAACCGGCAGATCGACCTCGGGACGGGAAATATGCAGAAAACTCCAGGGACGCCCTTCCACCATTTTCCTGGCTTCAGCCTCGTTCATCACATCGTAAGGTGGTGCGGCGACATCGTCGGCCCGCCCTTGAGCCGGGCGCAACCCGGTAAAAGCTCTGATCAACGGCATGAATGGGTACCTCTATGCCTGGGATGGGTGGCGAATTCTCGCCGGAATTGGGTTATCGAGGTGGGGGATTGTTTCAAAAGAGCAACTGGTGAATCAAGTGAATCTATCCACCGTGTAAGAATTTGCCTACTTAAGATATGAGAATAAACCTGCATATTATTTATGGTTTTTAACATAGACTTTCATTGTCGCATTTAGGGACGTTAGGGAAAACACACACGAACAGGGATGTCCAAGGATTGAATCTTTGCCAACCAATCATTGCGACATAAAATCCTGGCACCCAAGGATAAGGGAGCCAGGATTTTTTTTGCCTGCCATATCTTGTTGATTTCATTCAACTATGACTGGAACCCACAACACTGACCGCATCAGCTTGATGAGTCACCTGAAGCGGGTGTCACAGGCCAGAGAGGCTGGTCGCTGTCATCAAATGATTCCCAGAGATCCCGATATGTTTGGCCCGTTTGGGGATGACGTTCATTGCCGGCCACCTCAGAGAGAGGAAGTAGCACAAAGGCATAACGCAGGATCTCATCTCTAGGCACCTGGAGACTTCCTTGATCAATGATCTGATCCCCGTAGGTGAGGAGATCGATATCCAGTGTTCTGGATGAGAATTTTTCGCCCCCCCGCACCCGACCATGACTCATCTCGATCTCGTGCAGAACCTCTACCAAGGCCTGGGGAGACAGCTGGGTTTTGATACCCACGACCAGGTTAAGAAAGTTCTCGCCATTGAAGCCCACCGCCATATTTTCATAGATAGTGGAAACCGTCAGCTCACCGAATCTCGCCGACAACGCCTCAATAGCAGAAGCGATTTGTACATGAGGTGTGATATTACTTCCTAGACTAAGCCATGCCCTAACTGGATCCGGTTCAGACACGCCTGCCACGCTCGATGATTACCCCGACATCCCGTGCTGCGCTCACGGCACCGACCTTATTGAGTGCCAGTTTGACCCAAGGCACTGAAAACTCCTCAAGCACGATAGCCGCACATCGTTCCGCCAGCGTCTCCACCAGTTGGAACTCGCTCTGCCTGACAAACTCAATGAGACGCTTACTGACTGCCTTGTAATCCAGCGTGTCATCGATGGCGTCTGTGGCGGCAGACTTGGCGATATCCGCCCCCATCTCCAGATCGAAAACGACCGTCTGCCGTATTTCCCGTTCCCAATCATAGATACCAATGACGGTATCGATACGCAATTCGCGGATGAAAACAATATCCATAATCAATCATTTCAGCTGCTTGGATGAGGGGCTCATGGTAGAGCAGTCACGCTGAATTACAAACCCTGAACACCGCCGGATTCAGATTAACCCTGGCTTGACCTGACCCTCACTTGCGGTTCCAATTGGCCGATGCTTACTGAAACACTGCTCGTCATCGGCGCCTACCTGCTTGGATCTGTCTCCAGCGCCATCATAGTCTGCCGTCTCATGGGACTGCCCGACCCTCGCACCCAGGGTTCGAACAATCCCGGTGCAACCAATGTCCTGCGTATCGGCGGGAAGAAACCGGCAGTGATTACCCTGCTCGGCGACTCACTGAAAGGCTTCATTCCCATGCTGGTGGCCCACCTCTTTGAGGCATCTCCACTCGTGCTTGCCCTAACGGGCCTGACCGCCTTTCTGGGACACCTCTATCCTCTGTTTTTCGGCTTTAAGGGAGGCAAAGGGGTTGCCACCGCGCTTGGTGTTCAGTTTGGCCTGCACTGGGGTATCGGCGCTGGCGTGGGACTGATCTGGTTGTTTATGGCTAAGGTCGTGAACATTTCCTCTCTTTCGGCATTGGTCTCAATGGCCATCGCACCGCTGATTGTCTGGTTGATCTGGCCATCCCCTGCACTGGTCATGATGCAGGTTGTTGTAACGCTCATTCTCTTCTGGCGCCATCGTGCCAACATTCAGAGCATGCTGTCGGGCAAGGAAGGTAAAATTGCCGAAAACAACGGTATCGGTACCGACCAGGATTAACTCAACATTCATCGTTCTTCAGGAGCAGACTGCACCCATGCCTCAGCCCCGCTATCAAACACTCCCACACCAGATCACCTGTATCGATACCGAGTATCAGCGTCCGGGTCTGGCAGCCTGCTATCTTATTGAATCCGAAGGTGAAGCTGCCTTCATTGACACAGGCACAAGCCGCACAGTGCCGATGTTGATGTCGGTTCTCGAGGCCAAAGGGATAGCACCGGCACAGATAAAGTACGTTATCCCCACCCATGTACATCTGGACCACGCTGGTGGTGTAGGCGCACTGATGGCGCAACTTCCGAATGCCGCACTGGTGATTCACCCTTACGGTGCCAGGCATATGATAGACCCTTCCAAACTGCAGGCAGGCGCCTCTGCAGTCTATGGGGAGGAGAAATTCCAGGAGGAATTCGGCTCACTGATCCCAGTGGATGAAACGCGTGTAATCGAGGCGCCGGACGGCTTTCGTGTTCAGCTGGGAAAACGCGAGCTACTTTGTATCGATACGCCCGGTCACGCCAGGCACCACATCTGCATCTATGACGCACAGAGCCGGGGTATCTTTACCGGTGACACGTTCGGTCTCTCCTACCAGGAATTTGATACTGGTGACGGCCCGTTTATTCTCGCCACATCAACACCCATCCAGTTCGACCCGGATGCCTGGCACGAAACTTTGGACCGGCTAATGGCGCTGTCACCGGAAGCCATCTATCTGACGCATTATTGTGAAGTCAGGGAACCTGAGCGACTGGTCGGGAAACTACGTGAGTCTCTTGATCTCTTTACCCAAACCGCGCTTTCTGCAAAAGCAGAAGCGGGGCAAGCACGTATTACGGAGATCCGTAACGGACTCCTGAACTGGCTGCTTGACGCGTTGCATCAACACGGTTGCCGACAGACCCCGCAGGAGATCGAGCAGCTGATGTCTATGGACCTGGAACTCGATGCCCAGGGTCTTGAAGTCTGGCTGCAGAAACGGGAAGAAGCTACATCCAAAGCCGGTTAAATACCTGGCCGGGATTCGTACACTTTCAATATACTGTAAACAGGTTCAGCTAGGCTTGGAGCCACTCTGGTCCCAGGCAAACGTGCAATCAAGGCGGGAAAGCACATAGATCAATCCCCGTTCACCATCACCCATCATCATCGATAATGGACTGTGCTTATTGAACTTGTGGTTACGCTGTCGTAACCAGCGTTTTCCCATGGTGGGATTGGTTGGGTAGGTCGTGCGCAATGCCTCGTCGATACGAACCAGATATTCGATGCGACGCATCAACCCAGGCTCATCTGGAAAGGGTTTGCTGTAGCGATACTGGGAAAAATGACGGGCCTTACCCTCCATGTCCAGCAATGCCATCATCTCGTCAGCATGCAGTCCCCAGCTCTCAAAAAGATTCATGGTGCCCCGGGTGATTGCCAACCGATCCGACATCGACTGATCAACCGTTGCTTGTTGTGTCTCACTCATGACCAAACCCTATTTCCGACAGAATAACTTGGTTATTAGGAGTCTAACACGATCCATCAATCAATTTCCTTAAGATTACCGCGGTTACGGAAACTCACTGTCTGAAGAGTGTCTGCCACCAGCGCTTACGGTTATTCGGCACTAATGTGGCAGGTAGATCTACAGGTGGTATTTTACTCAGGACCCACCCCGGCAGTGGTGGAACCGCAGGAGACACCCAGATTGTTCGGATCATAGATCTTGATCAGGCTCGGTTTCGCCAGATCATCGGCATAGACGATGCCACAGTAGTCCTCGCCATGCTCCTCTCTCAACAGTTTATCAATCTCATCGATAAGCCTTAGCAGCATTGATTTCTCTGTCGGTGTACCAGGTGGCTCCTCACCTATGGCATAGAGATACCAACCTCCATCGGCATCCAGTCTCAACACTTCCCATAATGCATCAAGATGATGCCAACGTAGCGTGGAGGTGAAACTGCCGCGAAAGGCCAGCATAAAATCTTCCTGGTGACTCATCAATTCCCCTCTTTGAAATAGGCCACTAACCATATCAGATCGCCTTGTGGCCAGGGAGTCTGTAGTTGCTCCTCCTGAAACCCAAGCAGTCTGCGGAAAGAGTGGGTTATAATGCGGATTTTTATTCGAGTGCCGATCATCATGAGCAATACGGGCAAAACCCTTTTCGAATCCCAACTCGACCTAGAGCTGATCAACCGCGGCAAAGTACGCGATATCTACGAGGTGGATCAGAATCATCTGCTGATCGTCACCACCGACAGGTTATCCGCCTTCGACGTGATTCTGCCGCAACCGATTCCCGGTAAAGGCGAGGTACTCACCCGCGTGGCGAGTTTTTGGTTCAAGCGCACCAGCCACCTGCTACCCAACCACCTCGCTCAACTAAACCTGGATGACATCATCAAAGATCCTGCCCAGCGAGCCATTCTGGGTGATAGGGTTATGCTGGTACGCAAGTTGAAACCGCTACCGGTGGAATCGATCGTCAGAGGATATTTAATTGGTTCCGGATGGAAAGATTATCAGCAGAACGGTCAAGTCTGCGGTATCCCGCTACCAGCAGGGCTGAGGCAAGCGGACAAACTCCCTGAAGCCATCTTCACGCCTTCCACCAAGGCCGAGCTCGGCGCCCATGATGAAAACATTAACTACGAGCAGACCGTAGCACTCCTGGGAGAATCATTGGCCAGCCAGGTGTGCGACTTCAGTCTTAAAATTTATACTGAAGCAGCCGCCTATGCCCGCGAACGAGGCATTATCATCGCAGACACCAAGTTTGAATTCGGTCTGGATGATGCGGGCAAACTCCACTTGATCGACGAGGTGCTGACACCCGACTCATCCCGCTTCTGGCCTGCGGATGAGTATCGCCCAGGTATCAGCCCCCCCAGTTTCGATAAACAGTTTGTCAGAGACTACCTGGAGACCCTCGAGTGGGACAAAACACCACCTGGTCCTGAACTACCACAAGAGATCATCGAAAGAACTGCAGAGAAATACCGTGAAGCGGAGAGGCGTCTCACAGGTCAATAAACGTCACTGGCATTCTTCGGAAAAGGTTTCTAAGATTGGCCTATCAGCCGAGGGAAGTCAGGTGGAATCATATTCCCGACTTAGGGTGCAATGTGGTCGAGTATGCTGAAAAATTCATTGGCAATGGATACCGTATCGTGCATCAAAGGAGCGCCACTGATCGTATATGAGCTTCACGTGGACTAACGAAGCAGAGAGTTGTCTTAATCCATTATGCCGTTGACATGCAGGAACAACTAAAACAAAAAGCCGCTCGTGTCGTGATCTACACGACTCTCCAATGTCCCCATTGTCAGCACCTTAAACGGTGGCTGAAAAAGAATCAGATTCCCTTCCTTGATTTCAATGTCGGAAAACCCGGCAAGATGCAGAAGAAATTCTTCTCGCTTGGCGGACAAACCGTGCCAATGGTCGTGATCGGCGACCAGCAATTCGTAGGATTCAATCCCAATCAGTTGAAAACCGTCCTGGAAGACGAAGGCCTGTTATAACCCTAAGGGTATCAGCGGCTCTTCAACAGAACCAATCACCCCACCCGCCTCTCGGCAAACACGCTGACCTCCCCGGAAGACAGACAGCCGTTCACACTTCAGTTTGCCTGCTTTCCTTTTGAGTATAAGGACTTATTTGGCCTACTAGGGAAGCTCTGAACGAATCCATCGATTGAGGGATAATGGTGCACATTCTAGGCCAATCATTATATAGACCCCATGAAGCAAACAA
>JAHXHT010000015.1 GCA_025656435.1 Candidatus Thiodiazotropha sp. (ex Gloverina cf. vestifex)
AGTTGTTTGCTTCATGGGGTCTATATAATGATTGGCCTAGAATGTGCACCATTATCCCTCAATCGATGGATTCGTTCAGAGCTTCCTTAGTCAGCGGCTGGCAGTAGCCCCAGATCCTCTTCATAGAGATCGACGACCATTTTAGGTGGCATCTGCAGATGGAAGCCTTGGGCGAGCAGGTTTTCCATCACCTTCACCACATCTTCCCTGGCCAGTTTGCGCTGTGTTGTGAGCGTCAGTTCCATTACCTTTACCGGCTCGCCGAAATTACTTAGCAATGCATCAGGCAGGCAGGTAAAGTCATCCTCAGCCCGCAGGTAGAGATACATCTCTTCCTTGCGCGGGCTGCGGTAGATCCAACAGGGTATTTCCTTTGTGGCGGTCATGCCTTCTGCCTAATCGGATGGAGCCATTTTCTCCAGGCGCCAGATATCTCGATTATACTCCTCCATGGTCCGGTCGGTAGAAAAGCGACCGCTCTTTGCGCTGTTGATGATACTCATGCGGGTCCAGCGTTTTTTGTCCTGAAATGCCTCTGCCGCCTGTTCTTGGGCATCCACATAGTTACGAAAGTCCGCTGCCGTCAGCCAGGGATCGTAGGGACTGCGCACCGATTCGATGATGGGATCGAAGATGCCCGGTTCGAACTGGTTGAAGTGACCGCTCTCCAGCAGTTGCATGACCTGCTTAAGGTCGTTGTCCTGCTCGATCATCGCATTTGGCGTGTAGTGGCTTCGCATCGCCTCCACCTCTTCCGTGGTGAGTCCGAAGAGAAAGAAATTTGCTTCTCCCACTTCTTCCAGGATCTCGATGTTGGCGCCATCCAGTGTGCCGATGGTGACGGCGCCATTCATCATGAATTTCATATTGCCGGTACCTGAGGCTTCCTTGCCTGCGGTGGATATTTGCTCCGACAGATCGGTGCTTGGTGCAATGATCTCCATGGCAGAGACGCGATAGTTGGGTACGAAGGCAACCTTGAGCAGGTTGCCAACCTGCCGGTCCTTATTCACCACGCGGGCCACGTTGTTGGTCAACTTGATGATCAGCTTGGCCATGTGATAACCAGGAGCCGCCTTGCCGCCGATCAGCACGCAACGTTTCGTCCAATTGTCTGTCTCCCCACGTTTGATGCGGTTGTAGAGATGGATGACATGGAGAATGTTAAGCAACTGGCGCTTGTATTCATGGATACGTTTGACCTGAACATCGAACAGTGCATCGGTATCGAATTCGACATTGCACTCCAGCTTGACCATCTTCGCCAACCGCTGCTTGTTCGTCAGTTTCATCTTTTGCCATTTACGTTGAAAGCTGGCGTCGTCGGCAATTTTTTCCATCTTTGCCAGTGCAGGCAGGTTCGAGATCCAGCCATTGCCGATGGTCTCGTCGAGTAGCTGACGTAACTCTGAATTACAGGCTGCCAGCCAACGGCGTGGTGTGACGCCATTGGTCTTATTGTTGAAACGCTCAGGCCATAGTTCGTAGAAGTCGTGGAACAGTCCTTTCTTCAGCAGTTCGGTATGAAGCGCGGCAACACCATTGATTGAGAAGCTGCCGACAATGGCCAGATAGGCCATGCGCACCATCGGTTCGTGTCCCTCCTCGATCAGTGACATGCGGCGTAGACGATCCGTATCGCCGGGCCAGCGTAAGGCGACTTCGCTGAGAAAACGTGCGTTGATCTCGTAGATGATTTCCAGCAATCTCGGTAGCAGGCATTGAAAGAGCTTTACCGGCCAGCGCTCCAGTGCCTCAGGCAGTAGTGTGTGATTGGTATAGGCCATGGTGCTGCTGGAAATCTCCCAGGCCTTGTCCCAGGAGAGGCCATGCTCGTCCATCAGTTGGCGCATCAGCTCGGCTACCGAGATGCTCGGGTGAGTATCGTTGAGTTGGAAACAGTGCTTGTCTGCGAATGTCTCGAATTCGCTGTGTCCACCCAGCCATTCGCGAATCACGTCCCGCAGGCTTGCGGATGCCAGAAAGTATTGCTGACGCAGGCGTAACTCTTTTCCGTTTTCGCTGGCGTCATTGGGGTAGAGCACCATGGTGATGTGCTCGGCATCATTCTTGGCTTCGACAGATTCGGTGTAACTGCCGGCGTTGAACTCGTCGAGATTGAACTCGTCTGTGGCGGCTGCCTTCCAGAGCCTCAGTGTGTTCACAGTGCCGTTACGATAGCCCGGAATAGGCAGATCGTATGGGACGGCAAGTACATCCTGAGTGTCGACCCAGCGTACTCTGCCGTTGAAGTGTTCTGTGTGGCCGCCAAATTTGATGCGCTGGGTGTATTCAGGGCGTTCCAGCTCCCAGGGATTGCCGTCTCGCAACCAGTGGTCTGGATCCTCGACCTGTTGGCCGTTGGCGATATGTTGGCGGAACATGCCGTATTCGTAGCGTAAACCGTAACCGCGCACCGGCAGTTGCAGGGTGGCGCAGCTGTCCAGGAAGCAAGCGGCCAGACGACCCAGGCCACCGTTGCCCAGGCCCGCATCAGGTTCACTCTCGCGAATATCTTCCAGATTGACACCCAGATTCAGGAACGCCTGTCTGACAGGTTCGTCCACATCCAGATTCAGTATGGCGTTACTCAGGGCGCGGCCCATGAGGAACTCCAGGGAGAGGTAGAAAGTGCGCCTGCAGTCGCTATCCTCGTAGGAGACACGGGTCAGTTTCCAACGCTCCACCAGACGGTCACGGATTGCGAATGCCAGCGCCTTATAGGGATAGTGACTGGAGGTGCAGTGGTTGTCCCGGCCCAAGGTATGGGCGAAATAGCGCCGAAAGTCGTAGGAGATCGCCTCCTCGTCCATACCAAGGGGGGGCAGATTCATCAGCGAACGACAGGCATCAGCGTCATTCTGCGAGGGTTTCTTCTCAATATCTGGCATTTTGGCAGCCCGTTGCAACAGGGGAAAAACCCCTATTATGCCGACGGTCAGCTATCGATTGCCAGCAGGAGTGTTTATTATTCCTTGAAGGCCTCTGGGGTGTTGGCTGTCAAAATTCGTTTTCCGCCATTCCCAGTCCGCCAGGTGCTTCAACGCTACCGGTATCGGATAAGCGAATCTTCAACGACAGGTTGTTGCGGGAGTCAGCGTGTGCCAGCGCCTCTTCCAGTGTGATTCTGCCCTCCTGATAGAGGCCGTAGAGGGATTGGTCGAAGGTCTGCATGCCACGTTCTGTACCTTGCTCCATGACCTCCTTGATCGCATGGATGTCGCCTTTTTGAATCAGTTCTGAGATGTAGGTGCTTAACAGCATGATCTCTACTGCCGGTATACGCTGCCCATCCTTACCTTTGACCAGACGCTGGGAGATAACAGCCCTGAGGTTCAGTGACAGGTCCATGTATAGCTGTTGATGGGCGCTGTCAGGGAAAAAGTTGATGATGCGATCGAGGGCCTGGTTGGCGTTATTGGCATGTAGTGTCGAGAGGCAGAGGTGCCCGGTCTCTGCATACGCAATGGAGTGCTGCATGGTGAACATTTCGCGGATCTCACCGATCTGGATGACATCTGGCGCTTCACGCATGGCGTTCTTCAGGGCGTTTTCGTAAGACAGGGTATCGATGCCGACTTCCCGTTGATCCACTACCGATTTTTTGTGTGTGTAGAGGTACTCGATTGGGTCTTCAATGGTCAGAATATGCCCGGCACGGTTCTGATTGCGGCACTCGATCATGGAGGCCAGGGTGGTAGATTTGCCTGAGCCGGTAGCACCGACCACCAGAATCAGGCCGCGGGGCTCCATGATCAGGTCTTTAAGAATCAGGGGTAGATTCAGCTTCTCAACCGGGGGTATCACCCCCTTGATATAGCGAATGACCATGGCGGCATCGCCACGCTGTTTGAAGACATTGACACGGAAACGGCCCAGGTTGTTGATCGAGATAGCCAGGTTACATTCGTAGGTAGCCTCGAACTCCTTGATCTGATCATCGCTCATGATACCGTAGGCCAGCTTTCTCACCTGGCCAGGTTGTAGCGGTGAGGCGCCGATAGGACGGATCTCGCCTTCAGCTTTCAGGTGAGGCGCGGCGCCGGTACTGAAGAAGACATCAGAACCGTTCTTTTGAACCATCAGTTTCAGATAAGGTGCAATATCCATGCAAGTTCCTCCAGATGCGCTGCCATGATTAGCAACACAAAAGCAATTATTTGTGGTCTGCCATAGACTATCGGCCATCTTCGCCAAGAATGAAGAGAAAAGTGCCAAAATGGAGGGCCTTATGACCAGCGAGGAATTGACATGACGGAGGTGCAGCTTTCTGCACTCTATCGCTACCCGGTAAAATCTCTTGCAGGCCAGGAACTGGCCCATACCCGGGTCGACAGATTCGGCCTTGAAGACGACCGGCGTTGGATGGTAGTGGACAGGGATGGGAGCTTCCTCACGCAGCGCGAGTTGCCGGAGATGACGCTTGTCTCAACGCAGGTAACAGGGACAGGATTGACACTAGAGGCTCCCGGTATGCCTTCAATCACGCTTGAACGTCCACTGCGGAGTATCAGGCAGGTGAGAGTGAATATTTGGAATGACAGCTGTCAGGCTCAGGTTTGTGAGGACAAGGTCCATCACTGGCTGAGTGATTTTCTGGGACAAGACTGCCAATTGGTCTACCTGCCTGATGTCAGTACGCCAGGTCGATCAACGTTATGCAGCTGCTGCTGACCGTACCGCATTCGCGGATGGTTTTCCCCTGCTGTTAATCTCCCAGGCATCGCTCGATGATCTCAATGACCGTTTGGATCAGCCGATGCCGATGATTCGATTCCGGCCGAACCTGGTGGTAGCAGGCTGTGAGCCCTATGAGGAGGATAGCTGGCGTCTGATCCGGATTGGTGATTTGACGCTCAGGGTGGTAAAACCCTGCTCCCGCTGTAAGATCACTACGGTCGATCCCCATACAGGGGAGAGCGGCAATGAGCCTTTGAAAACCCTGGCCGGTTACCGGCGCCAGGGCAAGCAGGTTTTTTTCGGCCAGAACTTATTGCATGACCATACTGGCGAATTGTCAGTCGGCATGCCGCTAGAGGTATTGCAGCGAAATGAGTGATTCACCGGAACTTGATGCTGTCCGTTGCTGGGTTGGGAAAACAGTTGTCGGTCTGAATCTCTGCCCCTTCGCGGCGGCTCCCATGAAAGGCGATAGGATTCGTTATCGGCTCTGTCAGGCTGAGAACCCTGAAGGCATCTACCGTGAACTGTTGGAAGAGATGGAATTGCTTGTTGGCTTGCCTGAGGCGACAGCGGAAACGAGTCTCTTCGTAGTCCCTCGTGGGCTGGCAGAGTTCGGAGAGTATCTGGATCTGTTTGCGACGGCTGATGCGGTGATCCCCGAGGCGGGTTTAGACGGAATACTACAGTTAGCCAGCTTTCATCCGGACTACTGTTTCGAGGGAGCATTGCCGGATGACCCAGCAAACTATACCAATCGCGCCCCCTATCCGATGTTTCACCTGATTCGGGAGGCGCCATTGGCACGGGCGCTGGAACACTATCCAGCCCCTGAGGGGATACCAGAGCGGAATGTCGCCTTGTTGAGGGAGTTGGGCCTCAGTGCGATGCAACAGCGTTTGGCTGCTTGTCTTGAAGGCGATGCTGGATAGGCGTGCATTCAGGCAACCATTTCCACCATTTCAAAGTCGGATTTGCTAACGCCACATTCAGGACACTCCCAATCATCGGGGATGTCTTCCCAACGGGTACCGGGAGCAATACCCTCATCAGCAAGACCCTCGGCCTCGTCGTAAACAAACCCGCAAACGATGCATTGAAACTTCTTCATCTTGACTCCCGTGGCATAACTATCTTGCTGCAATGGTCCTTTCAACAGCAAAGATAGCCTTACTGGCCCATAGGCTCCACCCTATAAAGATTGGGGAAAGACGGGTGACGATGGTGATTTAGCCATATAAATCATGAGGTCAATGGCGATGTGAAAAGGCCCTAATCATATTCCGAGGCGCGACGGGCATCGCCATAGACTTTATCAATCGGGTAGCGGGCTTCATTGATGGCGATCTTACGTTCTGCGGCTTCCTCCAGATCAATATCGAGGCGTTCAGCGGTGCGAATCAGATAGATAAGAATGTCTGCCATCTCCAGGGCGACTTCCTCCCGCTTCTCATCAGCCAGATTCATACTTTGTTCTTCTGTCAGCCATTGAAAGTGCTCCACAAGCTCAGCACATTCGGCAATCAAGGCCATGGTGAGATTTTTGGGTGAGTGGAACTGCTCCCAATTACGGGTTTGAGCAAAGGCCTTAAGGCGAGTGTTGAGGTTATCCATACTGTCTTTGGACATAGGGGTTATCTCTGGTTTGGAAGATCACACTAGACTAACGCGCCTTGGTCGAAACTCACAACCCTGACCTGACTTTCAGGATTGATCTCTTCCGTGGCTGAAATCAGTACCACATGCCGTTACGATGCCAACGTGGTCTATAGGGCTGGTTAGCCAGCAAGTGACCCAGATCGAATCCATCGGTGGCCGGGTCTATCTGTTCGGGCCGGTTGTGGGCGATCTCCAGCAGTCGCCGCACACGCTCGTCGGTGGGTGGGTGGGTGGGAGCGCAGTATAGACGGATCAGGGATACGTGGGCCTGGATGAAAAATGCGCTCCAGCAGGCCATGCCTGGGCATTTCTAGCTTGTTCAGGGCGGATGCCAGACCGAGTGGGTCACCGGTCAACTCGACCGCCCCAAGATCGGCTTCGTATTCGTGGCTGCGAGAAAGTGCCAGCTGTATCAGGGTGCTGAGCGTAGGGGCGAGCAGGAGCAGCAAAATCGGCAGCCAGGGTATGGTGGCTTGCCCCAGGATCATCAATGGCAGGTTGATCAGGAGCAGAATCTGTCCAGTGATGGAGAGAAAACCCGTGAGTCTGCCGGCCAGATCGGCAAAGGCCATCAGACGGGTGTCCTGATTGACGATATGCATCATCTCGTGAGCCAACACACCATTTAGCTCGCGCCACTCCAGACGTCTGAGCAGGCCATCGGAGAGGGCAATTGCCGCCTCATTTCTAGAAAGGCATTCATCACATCGGATGGGGAGATAGTAGAGTTTTGGTGGTTTCTCAAGTCCGACCCTTTGTCCGAGCTCTTCGACCAGCTTAATGAGCATGGGGGCCTCATGCTCGGAGAGTGGGCGGGCGCGAAACAGTCGCATCGCCAATTCGGGAGAAGCGGCGGGGTTAAGCCGGTAGATGATGAGGATGATCTATATGCTATAGATGGCAAGCGATGGACCGCCTAAAAGCCAGGCGATGGTCCCGCAAAGCCCGGCCATGGCAGCGATCATCAGTAATGATTGCAGGGTGTTGCGAGTTTTGTGTTGCAGATAGGCTGACATCTCACCTTTATGAGTGGAGACTGTGCCCGATAGTTGCAATATTTAATGCTGGCAGGATTGGGTGTGGCAGGGCCACATACCTACAGGTATTTGAGTAGGGTGCGGACCTGCCGCGCCTTCTTCTCAATAAACTTAGGAACCGATCAATTCGACAGCATTCCCGTCCGGGTCCCGGCAGAAAAGCGCCTGGCGGCCGGAACGGCTGAGCGTGTAGGGCAGGCTAGTCTGATCGAGCCGTGCTCTGGTGGCGGTAAAATCGTCGACCAGGAAGGCGGTATGCCGGTCCCGACCCCCATGGGCCGGGCGATCATCGACAGGATCGGGATTGGGCAGTTCCAACAGATGGATCTGTCTGTCGCCTACATTCAGCCAGGCGCCGGGGAAGCCCAGGTCGGGGCGCGACGCATCCACGCTCAGCCCCAGAATGCCGCAGTAGAAATCAATCGAGCGCTGTGTGTCGGCAACCAGCAGACTGACGTGGTGAAGCCGGATCATTCCAGGCCGAGTCTCACTCTGGCACGGGCGATGGCGGCATGCACCTGGTCGGGCGCTGTGCCGCCGATGTGGTTACGGGCAGAGACTGAGCCCTCCAGGGTAAGGACCTGAAAGACATCATCGCCGATGGTGCCGGAGAATCCTTTGAGTTCCTGTAGACTCATTTCGGAGAGATCACGCCCCTCAGCGACACCGAAGGCGACGGCCTTGCCCACCACCTCGTGGGCATCACGGAAGGGCATACCTTTCCGCACCAGATAGTCGGCCAGGTCAGTGGCAGTGGCGAAACCCCGCATGGCGGCCTCGCGCATTGCCTCCTTGCGGCAGGTAATGGCAGGGATCATCTCGGCGAAAACCTTGAGTGAGCCCTTGAGGTTGTCCGCCGTGTCAAAGAGGGGTTCCTTATCCTCCTGATTGTCCTTGTTGTAGGCCAGTGGCTGGCTTTTCATCAGTGTCAGCAGACCGATGAGATGGCCGAAGATGCGGCCGGTCTTGCCGCGGATCAGTTCCGGTACATCCGGGTTTTTCTTCTGCGGCATGATAGAGGAGCCGGTGCAGAAGCTGTCGGAGAGCTCGATGAAACCGAATTGGGCAGATGACCAGATGATCAGCTCTTCCGAGAAACGCGACAGATGCATCATCAGGATGCTCGCGGCAGCGCTAAACTCAATGGCGAAGTCCCGATCGGAGACTGCATCCAGGGAGTTCTCGGCAGGACGTTCGAATCCCAGCAATTCAGCCGTCAAGTGGCGATCGATGGGGTAGGTGGTGCCGGCCAGTGCGGCGGCGCCCAGCGGCATGACGTTGACCCGGCGGTGGCAGTCGGCCAGTCTTTCCCGGTCCCGCTCCAGCATCTCGAACCAGGCCATCAGGTGGTGACCGAAGGTGACAGGTTGTGCGGTCTGCAGATGGGTGAAGCCGGGCAGGATGGTCTCGGCTTCCTGCGCCGCTTTATCCAACAGGGCGGTCTGCAGGCGCAGAACGGCATCGCGCAGGGTTCCGAGCTCATCCCGCAGCCAGAGGCGGATATCGGTAGCCACCTGGTCGTTGCGGGAACGCCCGGTGTGAAGTTTTTTGCCGGCGTCGCCGATAGACTCGGTAAGGGCCGACTCGATGTTCATGTGGACGTCTTCCAGGGCCACCGACCAGTTGAAGTCGCCAGCCTCGATGCGTGACCGAATTTGTTTCAGGCCCTGGATGATGGCATCCCGCTCGGGTTCAGTCAGAATTCCCTGGCTGGCCAGCATGGTGGCGTGGGCGATGGAGCCCTGGATGTCATACTGGTAGAGTCTCTGGTCGAACTCCACCGAAGCGGTGAAGGCCTCGACAAAAGCATCGGTTGGCTCGTTGAAGCGGCCGGACCAGAGTTTCTCGGGCGCGGGGCTGTCGCTCATGAGGGCTTGTCCTGATTGGTGTGATAGAAAACTGACCGGATTATAACAGGCGATGGAGCGATGAAGCAGGGCAGTCGACAATCTAAGCAGCGTGAGGCCTCTGTGGAAGCGGAGCCGGCCATCTTTTTGCCGAGCCTTTGTGCGATCCGCAGTGTGTTTGCCGTGGTGGTGACCGGAGAGTTGCTGGCGATCCTTTTCACCCTGGCCTCGGTCGAGGAGATGGGAGATTTTCTCAAACAGCTTAGTCTGATATCCCTACTGGTTCAGTGGATTGGCCTGACCACGGCGGGCCTCCTCTGCCTAATGCGCGGCTGGCTGCTTCGATTGGGCAATCAGATGGCAGGCCTGACTGCCTTTCTGCTCCTCATGATGATGACTGCCCTGATTTGCCTGATGACTGGCTGGATAGACCAGGCCCAGGGACTGGAACTCTTCAAACCGGACCGGGAGCTGCTGTTGCGCGCCATGGGGATCAGCGCCATCGTGGGCCTGCTAGTGCTGCACTATCTCTATTTGCAGTTTCTCTGGCGACGTCAGGTCGAGGCGGAGAACAGTGCCCGGTTGCAGGCCCTGCACTCTCGCATTCGGCCCCACTTCCTCTTTAATAGTATGAACACCATCGCCAGTCTGACTCGCAGTGACCCCGAACTGGCTGAGCGTGTGGTGGAAGATTTGGCCGATCTCTTCCGGGTCTCTCTGGGGGATGCATCCCGTCCTTCAAACCTGGGGCGTGAGTTGGAGCTGGCGCGCCAATACCTGAGTATCGAGGAGGTGCGCCTGGGCGAGAGGCTGCAGGCCGAATGGGATCTGAAAGAATTGCCAGAGCAGGCCATGATACCACCAATGATCCTGCAGCCATTGCTGGAAAATGCGGTCTACCATGGTATAGAGCCCAGTGCTGAGGGGGGTACCATCTCCATCACCGGCTGCTACCGTCGTCGGCGTATCAATCTAAGCATCCGGAACAGTCTGCCCTCGGCTGATGAGGTGAGCCATCGGCAGGGTAACCATTTGGCCATGGAGAATATCCGTGCGCGTCTGGCCGGGATTTTCGACATGGAAGCCAGCTTGACCGAATCCCATGTAGACGGGGAACATCAGGTCCGCCTGGTATTCCCACACCCCTGGCGGTCATGAATATGCAGGTGGGTGAGATGCTATGAAGATACTGGTGGTTGATGACGAGATCCTGGCACGTCAGCGTCTTACGGCGCTCATAGACGAGTTGGGTGCACCCTATGAGCTGTCGGGGGAGGCCGCGAATGGTGAGGAAGCCTTGCAACATTTCAGGCAACAGGGGGCAGATCTGGTCTTGATGGATATTCGCATGCCGGGGATGGATGGCCTGGAAGCTGCCCGACAGATGTCAGACAGCGAGCGGCCACCGGCTGTGATTTTCACCACAGCCTATGAGGAACACGCTCTGGAGGCCTTTGAGACGGCGGCACAGGACTATCTATTGAAACCGGTCCGGCGTGAGCGTCTGCTGGCTGCGCTGCAGCGGTGCCAACGACTTACCCGGAGCCAACTCAATGTGTCAGCAGCTGCCGGAGAGCAGCCGGTTCCCCAATTGAGCGCCAGTTATCGGGGGGGTGTAAAGACATTACCTCTGGATGAGGTGATCTACCTACGGGCCGAGGCAAAATATGTTGTGGCACGTCATGCCGATGGCGAGTTGCTGCTGGAGGAGAGCCTGAAATCTCTACAGACGAAGTATGATGATTGGTTGCTGCGTGTCCACCGCAATGCACTGGTATCCCGGCGTTGTCTGGCCGGTCTGGAAAAGGACGCCCAGGGTACTCCAAGGCTGGTGCTGAGAGGCTGTGACGAAACCCTGGAGATCAGTCGGCGACATCTGCCTGATGTGCGAAGACTGCTAAGAGGTGGGGCATAGGGTGACAATGTCCTGCCAGCCAGCTTAATGTTTGCGAATATTTTTGTCCGAGGGCTTATCTGGATGACACTCAGTCGATGCGACGACGTTTAGCGTGTAATGCCGCCCAGCTTATTGCACTACTTTCTTTCAGTGCTTCGATGCTGATGGCCGAGGATGAAATATCGCTGCCAACCACACCGGTTGTCCCGTCTCTAACCGTGCAGACCTGTACGGCCTGCCATGGTCCGGCGGGTAACAGCCTTTCCAGCGCCATCCCTTCGATTGCCGGACTACCGAGGGAGTATCTCCGAGGGGTGATGGGGGACTATCGTCACGGTGGACGCTTCAGCACCGTTATGGGACGCCTGGTACAGGCCTATAACGATGAGCAGATGGATCTGCTGGCAGACTACTTCAGCCGGCAATCGTTCAAACTGCACAAACAACGCGTGGATTGGGATCAGGCCTCAAAAGGGAGGCAGCTTCACCGCCTCTACTGCCGCCAATGTCACGGTGATCTGAGTCGCGCCCCGGAACCGGGTAGCCCGGTACTCAACGGACGCTGGATGGACTATCTGCGCTGGACCTTGCAGGACTATCTGCTGGGGGTCAGCCAGGCCGATGAAGAGATGTCAGGCGCGTTAACCCGGCTGGTGCGGCGTCATGGAGAACAGGGTCTGGAAGCGTTGGTCCATTACTATGGTAGTGCGAGACCGAAAAGCAAATCCAGTGAGTGACTGAAAGGTGAAAATTGTCTGAATTGCCCGCAGCCATTAGCATAGGCGCCTTGAAGAAAAGAATGATGTGCGGACTTCCCATGCCTTCTTTCCATTCCCCCGCTGTTGAAACGGTTTCCAGCAGACTTTGACCCGTAACCCGAGGCCCTCCATGTCCCAGACCATCCGAATCGCCACCCGAAAATCACCCCTTGCCATGTGGCAGGCAGAACACGTGGCGGCTGAACTGAAGAAGGCCCATCCGGGTATCGAAGTGGAGTTGCTGGGTATGACCACCCAGGGGGATAAAATCCTCGATACACCACTGGCAAAGATCGGCGGCAAGGGATTGTTCATAAAAGAACTGGAGCAGGGACTGTTGAGTGGTGAGGCCGATATTGCCGTGCACTCCATGAAGGATGTGCCGGTGGAGTTGCCCGAGGGGCTTCACCTGCCGGTGATTATGCAACGGGAAGATCCGCGGGATGCCTTTGTCTCCAACAACTACAAGAACCTGGATGAGCTTCCGCAGGGTGCTTGTGTCGGAACATCCAGCCTGCGTCGACAGAGCCAGTTGGCCGAGCGGCGACCGGATATCAAGATCAAATCCCTGCGTGGCAATGTGAATACCCGTCTGCGCAAGCTCGACGAGGGGGAGTACGACGCCATCATCTTGGCCGCTGCCGGCCTCAAGCGGTTGGGTTTCGAGGAGCGCATCACGGCTCTGATTGGACCTGAGCAGAGTCTTCCAGCCATCGGCCAGGGGGCCGTCGGTATTGAGTGTCGAGCCGACGATGCACAGACCAATGCGCTCATCTCTCCCCTGCATCATGACGACACAGCCGTTTGCGTACGAGCCGAGCGGTCGATGAATCAACGCCTCAACGGTGGCTGTCAGGTGCCCATTGCCGGTTACGCCATGCTCGAATCAGGCAACCTCTGGTTGCGCGGGCTGGTTGGTGAGCCCGACGGCAGTGACATCATTCGCGGCGAGGTGGAAGGTGCAACCGAAGAAGCGGAGGCGATGGGTATAGGTCTGGCCGAGCGCCTGCTGGAGTGGGGCGCGGATGAGATCCTCAAAGCCCTCTACGAGACACATTGAGTTCTCTTTAGGACACGTACAACATGACAGCCTGCGACCTGGAGGGTAAGGGCGTTCTGGTCACTCGGGCGAGTACACAGTCGGCTGGACTCTGCCGTTTGATCGAATCTCATGGTGGCCGGGCCGTGCAATTCCCGGCGCTGGAGATTAAGCCGAGCCGGAATAGAGATGCGGCTCGTAGCTCATTACTTCAAGCTTGTGATCTGGTGGTCTTCATCAGTCCCAATGCCGTTCGCTACGCGTGTGATCTCTTGTCAGGTGAACGTATCAGCGCAAATCAGTTCTGTGCAGTCGGCAGGGCAACTGCCGAGAAGCTGACGGACGCGGGATATTCCATCGATCTGATCCCCGATGATCGCTACGATAGCGAAGGCCTGCTGGCGCTCCCCGCTTTACAACAAATGGCGGGTCGACAGGTGCTGATCGTAAGGGGCGAAGGCGGACGGGCTCTGCTGGCTGATACCCTGCGCGCGAGAGGTGCAAAAGTAGGTTATGCTGAGGTCTATCGGCGGCTCAAGCCGGAGGTAGACAGCGCACCCCTGCTGCGGGATTGGCCTACGAAGATTGATCTGGTGACAACCACCAGTGCCGAGGTACTCGAGAACCTGGTGGATATGCTCGGCAGCAAGGGCTGGCCACTGTTACGGCTGACACCGCTACTGGTGATTAGTGAGCGTGTGAGAGAAGCAGCCCGACAAAGGGGTTTTGAGACCATTTTGCAGGCCGACGGCGCCGATGATGCATCGATATTTGCTTCGATCTGTGAATGGGTTAGTAAAGACAACGGAAGATAGCAGGGTGGCCTATCTCCACTGTGGGGGAGCAGGGGTTAGACTGATGAAAAACTTGAGAGTGAAAACGCAGATCCAATGAGCGAAAAAGAACAGAACGGACAGGATGCCGATGACAAACCGGCAGATTTCGAGGATGCCATTGAGGGAGAAGTCGAGGTCATCACGGATGCCGATAGTCGCAAAACTTCCCAGCACCTCCCTTTGATTCTGGCCGTGGTGGCGGTTATTGCAACACTGTTGTTCGGTTACCGCTATTGGGCCGATATGAAAAACACCCTGGTTGATCTCGACACGGCACTGCAGCAAGCAAACAGGGAACAGATCGAGTTGGCGCAACAGCTACAACAGGCTCAGCATGATGCCGCAGAGCAGAAGAAGCAGATTGTCGAGCAGGGTGCAGCGCTGGCGGATCAACATCAGAAACTGCTGGAGGCTATGGCGGCATCAAAGCAGGCCGGTGATCAATTTTACCGGTCCCTGAGCGAAATTCAGACCCGTCTCGGAGGAAAAGAGAGCCAGTGGCGCGTGGCCGAGGCGGAGTACCTGCTCAGGGTGGCAAATCATCGCTTGAGTTTGATGACAGATCCATCCACAGCGCTGGAAGCACTCAAATCGACAGATGAGCGGCTCGGTGCTACCGGCGATCCCGGTTGGGCGCCGGTGCGCGAACTCGTTGCCCAGGAGATTACCCAGTTGACTGCGCTTTCGCGTGTCGATGTGGCTGGTATCAGTGCCCAACTGGCGGCGCTCTCCTCTCAGGTTGAAAAGTTACCCCTGCGGGATGAGGGCGTTTCCATGGTGACGGCCCAGGCTGGATCGGGTGAAGTCCCTGAGCTCGCCGCCGATGATGACTTCAGTCTGCAACAGGTACTTGATGATTTCTGGCAGGGCTTCAAATCGATGATGGTGATCCGTCACCATGACCGGCCGATCAGCGCCATGTTGCCACCTGAGCAACGCTACTTTCTGTTGCAGAACCTACGCCTCAAGCTGGAAGCAGCCAAGGCGGCCCTGATGGGGCGCAATCAGGCGCTCTATGCAGACAATCTGCACTCTGCCGCAGAGTGGATCGGCATCTATTTTGAATCTGGTGATCCGGCCGTGGTCGGTTTTCGTGAACAGCTGGAGGGCCTCTCGAAGCAGGAGATTGCCCCGGTGCTACCCGATATATCTGCCTCCCTGCGGGCATTGCAGGCACGACGTCGGAGCATCACTCAGGAGGGCGGCCGGTGAGGATGCTGATCGCTGCCTTTCTTGCCCTGCTGACCGCTGTGGTGGTCACGCTCTGGGTTAAGCAGGATAACGGTTATGTGTTGATCGGTTATGGCCAGTGGACCATTGAAGGCAGTCTGGCGCTCTTTACGCTGGCGGTGATGGCGCTATTCCTGTTACTGCATGTGGCGATACGGATGCTTTCCCGTCTTTGGCGAATGCCAGAAAGAGTTGCAGAGTGGCGTCAGAAACGCCGCAATCAGCGGGCCAGGCGTTCCCTTACACGGGGTCTGGTAGAGTTGGCGGAAGGTCGCTGGAAGGTGGCGGAGCGGCATCTGACGCGTCATGCAGAACAGTCGGAGACGCCGTTGCTCAACTATCTGGCAGCCGCTCGAGCTGCCCAGCTGCAGGATGAACATGGCCGCCGGGATGACTATCTTCATCTGGCCCACGAGAGTATGCCGTCAGCCGATGTAGCTGTCGGTCTGACCCAGGCGGAGCTACAACTTGCCCATCAGCAGTATGAGCAGGCGCTGGCCACATTGATGCATGTGCGCGCCCTCTCGCCCAAGCATAACTACGTACTCAAGCTGTTGAAGAAGCTTTATGAAAATCTGGGCGAGTGGCAGAATCTGGAAGAGATACTGCCGGACTTGAAACGGCGCCATGTGATCGGAGACAAGGAGTTTCAATACCTTGAACACAAGGTTTGCCAGGAGAGGCTGAAGCAGGAGTCCGGCAGCGTCGACACTCTGGTGCAGTATTGGCAGACGATGCCAAAGGCGTTGCGTCAGGCAGATGAGATGCTGATCGACTACTGCCGTATGCTGATGAAGCTTGATGCCGGTGGCCGGGCGGAGCCGTTGATTGCTGCTGCCCTGCAGAAAAAGTGGCATACCGAGCTGGTGATGCTCTATGGACAAATCGAGCTGAACGACCCCTCCCGTCAGCTGGCAGTGGCCGAAGGCTGGCTCAAACAGAATCCAGAAGATTCGACGTTGTTGTTCACCCTGGCAAGACTCTCCCTGCAAAACAAGCTCTGGGGTAAGGCGAGGAGCTATCTGGAGGCAAGCATCTCCATTGAACCGACCCCTGAATCCTATCAGCAGTTGAGTCTGTTGCTAGATCGCCTGGGCGAACAGGAAAAGGCGATGGAGTGCTTTCGTGCCGGTTTGGGCCTGACCTCAAGTGAGCCGCAGAAAGCGCTGCCGCCGATTGGGCATCGTCCCGCACTGGCCCAGCCGGAAGCGCCGACACCATCACCCGATCTGGTGGAAGGTATCTAAAGCGAGAGAAAGATTCAGCGGATGGCTTAAGAGGTCGCTTGGGCAGTGATCTGCCAGAGCACGTAATAGAGACCGAAAGTCGCCCAGCCCAGAGTGAAGATCAAGAGAAGGTAAGGTGTCCAGGCGATACTTGATTCGAGATAATCGGACAACTGGCTCACAATGGCCAGAGGCGCCGTAACCCACAACGCCGTGATAACCATAGTCCGACTGTCCAGGACTTGAATCTGTTTTTTTGCGAAGGCCGAAGCGATCAGCACGAGAATGCAGAGTAGCGAGGCATGCAGGCTTAGTGCGGCTATCGAAAGCTTGAAAGAGACCGCCTGCCCGAGCGCCTGATCCCAATTACTCAACAGATAGATATCAAGATAGGCAAAACCGCTGGCCAGTATCTGGAAGCTGGCAGCAATA
Organism: Candidatus Thiodiazotropha sp. (ex Gloverina cf. vestifex); assembly: GCA_025656435.1. Classification (GTDB taxonomy): domain Bacteria; phylum Pseudomonadota; class Gammaproteobacteria; order Chromatiales; family Chromatiaceae; genus Thiodiazotropha. The sequence continues at coordinate 16,642 of JAHXHT010000015.1, forward strand.
AGAAATGAGAGTGTGACGACCTTGAATACCGCTTTCATGGTGTTCCTGTCTTAGGGTTGTCTGAGTAACTTTAGCAGCGATGTGAAATTGATGAACAGGCCCTAGTCACTATGGAGGAATTCAAGCACTTCGCTCATCAGCCCATTGATGGTGCGGTATTGATCATTGGAGGCGGAGAGAATATCCACTTCGGTCTGGATATAGGCAGCAGGTACCAGTTCGTTACGGCAGTTTGAGACGATGGCCTGGGCCGATACCGGGGTGGTCTCCAGGTGGAACTGAAGTCCGATCACGGCACTGCCGATCTGGAAGGCCTGATGACGACAGACAGCGCTCTCCGCAATGCAGAAGGCGTCCTTGGGCAGATCGAAGGTCTCGCCGTGCCAGTGGAACACCTCGGTCGATCCGGGGAAGCGGAAAGTGTTGCTGTCAGGCATAGCGAGACTCTGAACAGGAAACCAACCGATCTCCTTCTCGTGATTTCGGTAAACCCTGGCGCCCAGGGCGCTTGCAATTAACTGTGCCCCAAGGCAGATACCGAGCATCGGTTTGCCGGTAGCGATAAATTCACGGATAAACCACTTTTCAGCAACCAGCCAGGGATAGTCCCGCTCATCATTCACACTCATGGGGCCGCCCATGATGATGAGAAAGTCTACCTGGTTGGGGTTTGGTAACTCAGGGGATTCGAAGAGGGGAGAAGATGAAATCTGGTAATCAGCATCTTTCAGCCAGGTCTCGATGCTGCCCAGGCCTTCGAAGGGAACGTGTTGTAGATAGTGGGCGTGTCTCACAGTCAATACAGTAATTGTGTTGGTTCAATGTGTATCGTCGCATAGAGATGAGAGTTGATCGACTCCTAGAGCCTTTGCTCGACGAACCAGGCCCCAACCAACCCATGGTCTTGAGTTCCTTTGCGATGAAGTGGTTGATGAAACCGTGACCCACCAGGATGATATTGCCGTGCTCGTTGGCGAGTTGTGCCAATCTCTCAGCTGCCTGTCTTGCTCGTCGTCTGGCATTAGTGAACGACTCCCCATTGCGGGAAAAGCCAAATAGCCAGAGTATTCTCAACACAACGACCCAGATGCCAATGGGGAGTGTCATTCTCCCGCTGCTGAAGTGAGGTATGGGGGTTTCACGAAATAATGGATCTTTGTGGTGGATGTGTTTTATACCCAGGGCATGGGCCGATTCCACCGCGCGTGGTAAATCACTGGAGATAACGAGGTCGTGCCCCTGCGCTAATGTCTTGGTGTCTCTTGGCGGTTCATCGATGATGCCCGATACCGCGTAGGCGTCGACAATCTGGGGCAGTGCTTCGGCACGAACAAGACCGGATAATTGAAATGCCGGTTTGCCATGTCTGAGCAAAGTAATATGCACGCCCTACAACGCCTCTCTCGATCCAGTCTTGTGAGTATAAGCGGGTATGAATGCTGATGGCGCAGAATGCTTCAACTGAAGTGATATTGCATCACGCTTCGTCATGTTGATCCGGTGATGCCAGTTGAGCGATCCTGGTTTGGCAAACTTCGCCGGTGATGGTTTTCAATGCCACGATCTGTGTGTTGATGGCGTGAAGCTCAGATTCGCTGATGCGGTAGCTTTTGCTGTATCGGGCATCCACGTAAGCTCGGCGCAGCAGATCGAACAGACGTTTATCGCTTTCGTCCTGTTGCGGGAAGACCTCCTGGTAGCGGGGGTCGAAACCGGACGCTTGGTGGATGAGCTTTTCCATGTCGTGCTCTTTGGGCCGGTAGCCGGTATGCACCAGGAGCAGGCAGGTAATGTAGCGCTCAGTGGCTTGGTGCAGCAGAAAGGCGGCAATCTTCCACTCCGACTCGCCCATGGCGTTACGCGCCATCTTCAGAAAACCGTCGGCACTGCCCATCCACTCTTCAAAGTAGTCCTTTGCATGACGTAGTCGTATCGCTGCCGGCAATGCTTTGGGCGGGCGGGCCAGCTTGTAGCGCTTGGAGTCGAAGAGCAGATATCCCTCCTTGAGGATATCCATGAAGAAGAAACGCCGTTCCGCCAGCATCTGGTCCACGTGGTGGATGGTGTGGGCGATGTAGCTGACCCGGCTGCCTCGGCCACCGGGTTCAAGCTGGTGTTTCAGATCGGTGTCGTAGGTGATGTTGCGTTCAGCCGATTTATCGGCGGTGACAATGAGAATGTCGAAATCAGACCGGTATTCGTAGGTGACGTGATCCTCTTCGTACTCATCCTCAACCCAATCGCCTCTGGCGTGGGAGCCAAAGAGGATAATCATTTCCACGCCATGGCGTTGCCGGATGGCGGCAACGATCTCATCGAGATATTGCAGTTTTTGTGGGGGGAGATGCTTGGGGCGGGTTTTCATTTTGTACCAGGCAGAGGGACCCCTTGTGTCCTTGTAGCTATATTCCATCAATGCCGGCTCTCCCTTTCCGCGCATAGCCGGCAGTTCTTGTTGTAGGGCGTGGCCACTGCCATGCGCTCTAGCCGACCGGCAAGGTCCTGTAGTACCAAGCTGAAATTAAGGCGTTCAGATTCCTGAAGGCCGGTCCATTTCAGCATCAAAGCGGCGAGTAAGCGTATGTGGTCCGCCATTAGACCGAGCTCATCCGCCAACGGGCGTTGCAAATCCATGTTGTTTCTCCTGACAGTCATTCCCTGTGCCTGCGCACCACCCCATGTGGCTTAATGCAGGAACTTCGTCTATCAGGTGCGGCAGGTTTATTCCCCGTCATTGACGGGTGTTCTATTACACCCTTGTCCGAATCTTAATACCGGACGCAGCGGCCGCCTGAATGGCACATCCTAATGGATCAAGCGTGTCGCTACCTCGTGAAAGATTTTGGGACATCCGAGTCCCCAAAATCGACTCGCCAACGCGACAGCCGTTATGCCCCGACC
>JAHXHT010000016.1 GCA_025656435.1 Candidatus Thiodiazotropha sp. (ex Gloverina cf. vestifex)
AACAGTCACAATTACGGCCATACAACCGCGCCTACGCCTATCGGGGACTAATCGCCTCGGCTTTCAGCCTTCCATGGCGATCAGCGGTTGAGAAGCTGGTTTTAACGAGAATCTACAAATGTAGCACTGTAAAGGGGACTCCGTTAGATAGGATAGCCTAACAGATCTTTTCAGGATTAGTCACTATGGAGCATCGATGGCATTTCGAAATCGAGTCCCTGAGACATAAACAAAAAAAAGGGGCCGATGGCCCCTTTTTTTACTCTTTGCCAGATAGCATCAGGCTTCTTCCACAGCCTTCATACTGAGCCGGATACGTCCCTGCTTATCAACTTCCAGCACCTTGACCTTAATGGTATCGCCTTCGGATAGCTTGTCACTGACCTTTTCCACGCGTTCGTTGGAGATCTGTGAGATGTGCACCAGGCCGTCCTTACCGGGCAGGATGGTGACAAAAGCACCAAAATCCATCAGTTTGGCAACCTTGCCCTCATAGATAGTACCCACTTCCACATCTGCGGTGATAAGTTCGACACGCTTGCGAGCATCTTCGCCAGCGGACTTATCGACAGAGAAGATCTTCACGACACCATCATCAGTGATATCGACCGTAGCACCGGTCTCTTCGGTGATTGAACGGATGGTAACACCGCCCTTACCGATGACATCACGTATCTTGTCGGGATGAATCTTGAACTCGATGATACGGGGTGCGTGCTCGGACATATCCTCGCGATGGGAATCGATAACCTTGTTCATCTCACCCAGGATATGCATACGGCCCTCTTTGGCCTGATCCAGGGCGATTTCCATAATCTCCTTGGTGATGCCATTGATCTTGATATCCATCTGCAGGGCATTGATACCGTTTGCAGTACCGGCCACCTTGAAGTCCATGTCGCCGAGGTGATCCTCATCGCCCATGATATCGGTGAGTACGGCAAACTTGTCACCCTCTTTGATCAAGCCCATGGCAACGCCTGCGACCGGTGATTTTACCGGTACACCTGCGTCCATCAGCGCCAGGCTGGTGCCACACACGGAAGCCATGGATGAGGAACCATTGGACTCAGTGATCTCTGAGACCACGCGGATTGCATAGGGAAACTCTCCGATGGTCGGCATACAGGCAAGCACACCACGCTTGGCCAAACGACCATGACCAATCTCGCGGCGTTTCGGACTACCTACACGACCGGTTTCGCCAACGCAAAAGGGAGGGAAATTGTAGTGCAGCATGAAGTGCTCGCGGCGCGAACCCTCCAGTGCATCTATGATCTGTGAATCACGTTCGGTGCCCAGCGTGGTAACCACCAGGGCCTGTGTCTCACCACGGGTAAACAGGGCAGAACCATGGGTCCTTGGCAGAACACCGGTACGTACGCTGATAGGACGTACGGTCCGGGTATCACGGCCATCGATACGGGGCTCACCATCCAATATGCGTCCACGTACAGTGCGCTTTTTCAGCTTCTCCAGCGCACCCTTGACGTGATCGGTGCTCCAGCGGGACTCACTGCCCTCTTCTGCCGCACACAGCTTTTCGATAGCAGTTGCAACCACGGCGTCAGCGGCCGCGTAGCGATCCAGTTTATCGGCAATAGAGTAGGCATCACCAATACCCTGAGCAGCTTCCGCCTCCACTGCAGCCGTCAGTTCTTTATCTTCCTCCGGTGCAGCGAACTCAGCGGGTGCGTTGTTCACCTCAGCCGCCAGTTCCTTGATGGCCTGGATGGCAACCTTGGATTGCTCATGACCGAACAGCACAGCACCCAGCATGATCTCCTCGGAGAGCTGATCCGCTTCGGACTCAACCATCAATACGGCATCTTCAGTACCGGCAACAATCAGATCCAGATCAGTAGCAGTACTCAGGCCGGTGCTAGAGGCATTCAGAATATATTCACCATCCTTATAGCCGACTCGAGCGGCACTAATAGGCCCTTGGAACGGCAGGCCGGAGATGGCCAACGCCGCAGAGGTACCAATCAGCGATGGAATCTCAGGATCCACAGCCGGATTCAAAGACATCACAGTGATGATGACTTGAACCTCACTGGTGAAACCTTTGGGGAAAAGCGGGCGAATGGGCCGGTCGATAAGACGGGAGGTGAGAATCTCTTTCTCACTGGGACGACCCTCCCGGCGAAAAAACCCACCGGGGATCATACCCGCAGCATATGTCTTTTCCTGGTAATCCACTGTCAGCGGAAAGAAGTCGCGCACCACACTGCTCTTGGCTTCGACCACAGTCACCTGGACCACGGTATCGTCCATATTGACCATCACGGCGCCATCTGCCTGTCTTGCGATTTCACCCGTTTCGATAGAGACCTTATTGTCTCCCCACTGGAATTCTTTCTTTATCAAAGTCACTGTTTAATCCTTGGGATTCTGATGATTGATTAAGTGATTTAGCGGCGCAGACCAAGGCGCGCGATAAGATCGCGATAACGCTGCTGATCCTTCTTTTTCAGGTAGTCAAGCAACTTTCGGCGAGAGTTAACCAAACGCACAAGACCCTGGCGGGAATGGTGGTCCTGCTTATGTTCTTTAAAGTGGTCGGTCAACTGGGTGATGCGGCTGGTCATCAGAGCCACTTGTACTTCAGGTGAGCCGGTGTCGCCAGGCGCACGCTGGTACTCCTCAACGACGGATTTCTTATCTGCTGCACTCATTGTCATGACGTTCTCCTATGGGTTGCGTCTTCATCAAAGGCCACTTCGAAGACCAACCCAACAATGAGTTCAGGCTGGCCGGACCAGTTAAAAATCTATGGTTTCAGGTAGTACCCGAAAGACGGCGTAGTATGCGCGTTATGTTCGTTCTCAGCAACTGAAAATTACCCTCTAAAAAAGGGAATTTGTTAGCAATTCAATTCGTTACCTGCATCAGGCGTTTTGGCGCCACCCGTCCGTCATCGAGAATCTGCCCGACGCCGAGAAAATCGCTCTGATTGGCGTAGAGACGCACCCAACCACTGGTCGGTGCATTGGGTACCAAGATCGGCTGCCCCTGCTGCATATAAAAAGCGGCATCGGGGCTCAAATTGACCTCCGGCCATTCCGCCAGTGCACTCTCCAACGGCAACATCCATGCATCCATCTCTTCAAAACGCTTGTCGGTAAAAGCTGCCTGTACCTGCTCCAGTGTCACCATGGGCTGATCGTCATAGGGACCGACTCCGGTCCGGCGCAAGCCACTGACATGGGCGCCACAGCCCAGACGCTTGCCGATATCCTCCGCCAGGGTGCGTACATAGGTACCCTTCGAACAATGAACATCGAGCTCAAACTCAGGCAGACCGAAACTCAGCAGTTCCAGGGCATGAATATGGATGGTTCTCAGCTCCCGTTCCACCTCAAGACCCTGACGAGCCAGTTTGTAGAGCCGTTCACCCTGATGCTTGATGGCAGAGTACATGGGGGGCAGTTGCTGCTGTTCACCGAGAAATTCCCTGAGCACCTCTTGTACATCATTCTCACTGACACCGCCTGGATCGATTGTTTCCAACAGATCACCTTCTGCATCGGCGGTAGTGGTAGTCTCACCGAGCTTGACCCGGACACGATAGTGCTTATCGGCATCGAGTAGGAAGGCAGATAGCTTAGTCGCTTCACCGAAACAGATCGGAAGCAAGCCCGTTGCCAGTGGGTCCAGGCTGCCGGTATGCCCGGCCTTGGCGGCTTTGTAGAGGAATTTAACCTCCTGCAGCGCCTTGTTAGAGGTCATGCCAATTGGCTTGTCGAGCAGCAATACACCACTGATATTGCGCCCTCTATTGCGACGACGTCCCATGCTTTTACTCTAAATGAAAATTTGAATGAATTGAGGCTCAGTCCGGATCCGAGCTTTTGATTGTGACCGCCTGATCAATTAGTGATGCCAAATGCTCACCCGCTTCCACCGAGGTGTCATACACGAAGATCAGCTTGGGCACAGTCCGCAGCTTCATACGTTGCCCCAACAGCCAACGCAGATGCCCAGAGACTTGATTCAGGCCTTTAGCCACCTCCTTGTGGGTCGACTGCCCCGCCATCGTCGTGAAATAGACTTTGGCCTGGGAAAAATCCCGCACAACCCGGACTTCCTGCAGTGTGATCATACCGAGTGCCGGATCCTTGACCTCTTCACGGATCAATTCAGCCAGTTCTCGCTGTATCTCAGCACCGACCCGATCGGTTCTTTTAAAATCTCTCGACATATCGTGTGAGTGATGTTGAGGCGTTAAATCGTTCGAGCAATTTCTGAGCGCTCGAAGACTTCTATCTGATCACCCGGCTCCACATCGTTGTAATTCTTCACACCGATACCACACTCAGTACCGCTCTTCACCTCGTTAACGTCATCCTTAAAGCGGCGCAGCGATTCCAATGTGCCTTCGTAGATCACCACATTGTCGCGCAATACACGAATCGGGTTATTCCGCTTGACCGTACCTTCGACCACCATACAACCTGCAATAGCGCCCAGCTTGGAGTTACGGAAAACATCACGTACTTCGGCGAGGCCGATGATCTCTTCTCGAATCTCCGGTGAGAGCATGCCTGAAATAGCCATTTTCACATCATCGATGACTTCGTAGATGATGCTGTAGTAGCGCATATCGAGACCCTGCTCCTCCACCACTCGGCGGGAGCCGGTATCTGCACGGACATTAAAACCGATGATGATGGCATTGGAGGTGACCGCTAAATTGGCGTCGGATTCATTAATACCGCCAACGCCGGAAGCCACCACCCTCACTTTCACTTCGTCGGTTGAAATGTTGACCAAAGATTCCTTCAATGCCTCGACACTACCCTGTACATCCGCCTTGACGATGACATTGAGATTTTGCACCTCACCCTCTGCCATCTGGGTAAACATCTCTTCAAGCTTGGTGGCCTTCTGGGCGGCCAGGCGGGTATCGCGCTGTTTGTCACGACGCAGTTCAGCAACTTCCCGGGCACGCCGCTCATCACTCACAGCACGTACATCGTCGCCCGCCTCCGGTGTTGCGGAGAGACCCAGCACCACCACAGGGATAGAAGGACCCGCAGTTTTGATAGAGCGGCCATTCTCATCAAACATGGCGCGTACTCGTCCAAACTCCTGTCCCGAGACAATCATGTCGCCCCGATTGAGGGTGCCTGACTGTACCAGTACCGTAGCCACAGGACCCCGCCCCTTATCGAGGGAGGACTCCACGATGGAGCCGGTTGCCGGACCTGTTTCGACCGCTTTGAGCTCCAGCACTTCAGACTGCAACAGGATAGCGTCAAGCAGACTGTCGATCCCCGCACCGGTTTTTGCCGAGACTTGGACAAACATGGTATCGCCGCCCCAATCCTCAGGAATCACCTCTTCCTGAGAAAGCTCCTGGATCACTCGGTCCGGGTTGGCATCCTCTTTATCAATCTTGTTGATCGCCACGATTAATGGCACACCACTGGCCTTGGCGTGTTGAATCGCCTCTTTCGTCTGTGGCATGACGCCGTCGTCTGCCGCCACCACCAGGATCACGATATCGGTCACCTTGGCGCCGCGTGCACGCATGGCGGTAAAAGCTGCATGTCCAGGGGTATCAAGAAAGGAGACTGTGCCTTTGTCGGTGTCCACATGGTAGGCACCGATATGCTGGGTAATACCTCCCGCCTCACCGGCAGCCACGCGGCTGGCACGAATATAATCGAGTAGTGACGTCTTGCCATGGTCAACATGACCCATGATTGTCACCACAGGCGGACGGGTAACCATTTCACCCTCGGCCTGCGCCTGATCCTCTGTACTCAGCAGGTCAGCTTCGGCATCTTCATCCTTATAGTCCACTGGGACATGCCCCATCTCTTCAACCACCAGTACGGCAGTATCACGATCCAGGGGTTGGTTAATGGTCACCATCATGCCCATTTTCATCAGCACCTTAATCACCTCGGCGGCCTTGATACTCATACGCTGAGCCAAGTCAGCCACGGTAATACTCTCGGGCACTTTCACTTCATGCACGACAGGTGTGGTTGGTTTCTGAAAACCGTGTTGCGAATCGCCTGATGACTGGGATGCAGACCTGCGTTTGGTGGGTTTTTTCTTACGTCGACCACGCAATTCCTGAGAAACATGCAGTTCTTTGCGTTCAAAGCGGTCCCCACCTTTGGTTTCCTTCTCCTTGCGACCCTTACGCTGACGACCGGCCTCTTGCTTGGGCGCAGGTTTCTCAGCCGGCGCCTCCACTGGCTGTGCCTTTGCGGCTGCTGCTTCCTCGGCTTTGCGCTTGGCCTCTTCTTCGGCCTTGCGTTTCGCCTCTTCCTCAGCTTGCTTGGCGGCTTCTTCCTCAGCCCTCTTGGCCGATTCGGCAGCCTTGCGCGCCTCGACTTCAGCCTCGAATTCAGCTTTCTGTCTGGCCTGCTCGTCGAGCGCTTTGCGTGCCTCCTCGGCATCCTTGACCTTCGTCTCGTCGGACTCGACTGCGGCACGCTTGACGTAGGTGCGCTTCTTGCGGACTTCGACACTGACTGTTTTTGACGCAGCCGGCGCAGACCTATTGAGCGTACTGCGGCCTGACCCAGTGGGCTGACGGAGTTCGCTGACGGTCTTGCGGCGCAAGGTCACTTTGCTGGGCGACGAGATAGCGGCAGTCTTTTTCTTGCCATGACTCTCTCGCAAGTGCTGCAACAGCTTGCTCTTCTCCTCGTCGGAGATCTTATCCTCGGGGTCTTTGGCCTGGATCCCGGCATCAGCCAACTGTTCCATCAACCGATCGGCAGAAATACCGACGACTTTTGCAAGTTGTGCAACCGTTACTTCACTCATACATCAGGCCTCTCGAGTTTGCCTTATCCACTGTGTCTCAATCCTGGCCGGCCGGATGCCGGTCATGCGATGCGGGATGTCTACTCCGCCTCTTCGAACCAGGGCGCACGGGCTGTCATAATCAGCTTGCCGGCCCGCTCCTCATTCATGTCATCTATCTCCATCAAATCATCGATGGACTGTTCAGCAAGATCTTCCATGGTCACCACACCCTTGCCCGCCAGGACAAAAGCAAGATCCTTATCCATACCATCCATGGTCAGCAAGTCTTCTGCCGGCTCACGGAATGCCTCTTCGTTTGCGATCGCACGAGTCAACAGAAAATCCTTGGCCCGGTTACGCAATTCATCCACCAGATCCTCATCGAACTCATCGATCGCTACCAGTTCCTCAAGGGGCACGTAGGCCACCTCATCAACGGTAGTGAAACCCTCCTGCACCAGAATCGCGGCCACATCCTCATCCACGTCCAGTTGTTCCATGAAGGCTTCCATGAAGCTTCGAGCCTCATTTTCGTTCTTTTCAGAGGCTTGCGCCTCATCCATGACATTGAGCTCCCAGCCGGTCAACTGACTGGCGAGCCGTACATTTTGTCCGCCTCGTCCAATGGCCTGGGAAAGATTCTCTTCGCTGACTGCCACATCCATCGCATGGGTGTCTTCGTCCACTACAATGGAGACTACATCAGCCGGCGACATCGCATTGATCACATATTGTGCCGGGTTGTCATTCCAGAGAATGATGTCGACTCTCTCTCCATTCAGTTCATTGGAGACCGCCTGCACGCGGGAGCCACGCATACCGACGCAGGCACCTACCGGATCGATACGCTGATCCAATGCCTTGACCGCTATCTTGGCTCGTAGACCCGGATCGCGGGCAGCGCCACGGATATCGATGAGACCCTCACCCACTTCCGGCACTTCCAGCTTGAAGAGTTCCATCAGCAAATCGGGCATGGCCCGGCTGATAAAAAGCTGGGGACCACGAGGCTCGGAACGGACTTCATAGAGATAACCGCGCAAACGATCACCGACCCGTACCGACTCCTTGGGAATCATGTGATCACGACCGATAAAAGCCTCAGCATTACCACCCAGATCGAGGAACACATTGCCACGATCGACGCGCTTGACAACACCGGTGACCAGTTCACCCTCGCGTCCACTAAACGCTTCGACGACCTTGGCCCGCTCCGCCTCGCGCACTTTCTGTACGATGACCTGCTTGGCTGCCTGCGCCGCTATGCGACCGAATTCAATCGACTCGATGGGCTCCTCAATATACTCACCGATTTCAATATCGGGATTTTCCTCACGAGCAGCCTCAAGGATAATCTGACGCAGCGGCGCATCAGGCTCATCTTCGGCATAGGCTTCGACCACTTCCCAGCGACGGAAAGTATCGTAGTCTCCAGTAGTGCGATCAATGGCGACACGCACCAGGATATCGTCCCCGTTGCGTTTTCGCGTGGCGGAGGCCAACGCAGCCTCGATCGCCTCGAAGATGATCGTTTTTCCTACGTCCTTCTCGTTGGAGACCGCATCTACGACCAGCAGTATCTCTTTACTCATCAGCTATTTCCCAATTCAAAATTCAGGTACCACCCGCGCTGAATCGATCAGTTCGATCGGAATTCGGTAAAGGGTCCCATCTTCTTCAATTAAAACCTGATTCTCTTCCACACCGCCCAACACGCCGGTAAAGCGATGGCGGTTTTCGATCTTCGACTGTGCCTTGACCCGTACCTTGCTGCCTTTGTAGCGCTCGAAATGCGCCAGTTCAAACAGTGGCCTGTCCAGGCCCGGCGAGGAAACCTCAAGCCGATAATTCTCTTTAATCGGATCCTCGACATCGAGCACGCCACTCACTTGATGGCTGACCTCAACGCAATCATCTAGGGTAATGCCATCCGCATGATCGATATAGATTCGCAGCAGGATCCCACCCTTACCCTGCGATACCATTTCGATACCTACCAGCTCATAGCCCAGCAGCTCTACTTCCTGCTTGACGAGCGAGTTCAGTTTTTCCGGTGCAGACCGCATGCATTCACCCAATAAAAAATGGGCACTCGGCCCATCATGTGCCCTCGAAACAACGCCTGACTTGGTGCGAGTTCCGAAAACAAAAAAACCCCGCTATCGGGGCTTTATTATAATTCGTCGCAGGAGACTTGCCCGGCGCGAACCGGTTGCCTTAGCCTCAACCGCTGATCGGCGCGAAGAATAGCACAACAGCCCAATCTACGCAATTGGCAGGCAAGCCGTGCGGTTACTCTATTGCTTTACGGCAACCATCCTCCTGTGGCCTGAAGCGGAGCAGGATTATCATCGTAGCTGAGCCAGGCAACCACAGCATAGCGTATGGCTGAGTTTTTCTTGAGACTCGGCCACGCCAACTGCCAGGTATTTTGGGCAGTCAAGCTTGATGTGGCGGCATGGCCAAGCACGATAAAATCCTCTTCCAGAGATCGGCCCCGGTTCTCACCCGCACCGATATCGCTCTTGATACCAATACCGAGAACAGCCAGATTGGCCCGAAGACCTGCAGTGGACCGATCGTGCTCAGGGGAAAACTCAATCACGGCATGTCGGTCCGGTTCAACACTTAGGGTCAGACGGCCCACTTCTTCTGAGCTCGCCGACGGCAAAGCGCGTCCCCGGTACCAGCCACGCCATTCTTCGCCGTTCACCAGAACGCCGGGCGTATAGACCGAACCCAGGCCACCTGCCTGGCGATAGTCCCGCTGACGCTGGCTGAAAGATGAAGAGGCAAAGCGATCCTGCCAGCCGAGATAGTCCCAATAGTCCACATGGAAGGCCAGCGGCACCACCTGGCGCCAGAGATCGGGGTTGTCAGTGAAGCGGCTCAACCAGGCATCAGCCGGTGGACAACTGCTGCAGCCGTGAGAGGTAAAAAGCTCAATCACATTGACTCGCTCAGTCGGGCTTTCAAAGCGCAGCGGCTCGGCTGCCATGACAGAGAAAGTCAGGCACATAACCCAACATCCAAGCCACAGCCTTTTCAACGACTTCATGTCTCAATGGGCACAAACTTCAGCGCGACGCCGTTGTTGCAGTAGCGAAGCCCTGTAGGCTTGGGACCATCCTCGAAGGTATGCCCATGATGCCCGCCGCATTTGGCACAGTGATACTCAGTACGCGGCCAAATCAGCTTGAAGTCCCGCTTGGTCTCGAAGGCGCTCTGTAAGGTATCGAAAAAACTGGGCCAACCGGTGCCACTCTCATACTTCATACTGGCGTCGAACAGAGGATGATCACAGGCGACACAGACGAAGGTGCCTTCACGTTTCTCGCTCAGCAATGGGCTGGAGCCAGGACGCTCTGTGCCCTCCTCTCGCAGGATATTGAATTGTGCAGATGTGAGGCCGCTCACGCCATTCGGCCTCACTCAGTTTGAGCTTCTCAAGCTGCATCATTTTCTCATCCTGTCTGGCAAACACCGATTGTCCGATGACCGGCGCAAGCGCCGCGGCACCCAATAATTGAATCATGCTTCTTCGTTTCATCTGCTTCTCCACGCTGTAACACAGTGAGACAGAAAATTGAGCGTGATATTCACCCTACGATTTCTGCTGTTTTTCGAACGCTGGCATCATCCTTGTCCCACAGCATTTGATAGCAGTCTAATCCCTCAGGATCACCAATCGTTCACTCAAATATCACAAAGCGATCACAACTGAACGAGAGGCAGGGTAAAAGCAAATTTTGCGCCGCCGGAGGGATTGTTCTCCACCATGATACGGCCGCCCTGCGCTTCAACCATACGACGGGCAATGGCAAGCCCGAGACCGGCATGCCCACTACCGCCAGATGATGTCTTACTGCGATAGAAAGGCTCAAAGATATGCGGCAAATCGTCTTCCGGTATACCCTTGCCGTCATCACTGGCCGTCACCATGACTTGCGACGTTTCCTGGGTGATTTGAAGCCGGATCTTGCCACCTGTTTGGATATGATCCAGTGCATTGGAAATCAGATTATTGAGTACCCGTTCCGTCAAGGCAAAGTCCGCCTGCACAAAGAGCTGCGTCTCCGGCGGCTGCCACTCAAGGCTCACTTGCGCCTGTTGTGCAGGCAACTGAAATTTCTGCATCACATCCTGCACCAGTTCGGCGATCGCCATCGGTTCACAGACCGGGCGGGTCTCTCTCGCCTCCAGTTGCGCCAATTCGAAGAGGTCCTCCACCATTTGTTTGAGGCGATCACTCTGCCGCAGGGCTATGGCCAGATACTCTTGTTGCCGTTCCGGACTCAGGTCAGTCTCCTGCATGTTGAGAGTCTCAAGATAACCGTGCAGCACCGCCAACGGCGTACGTAGGTCATGAGAGACCTGCGCTACCAGTTCCCGTCGCAACTGGTCCTGCTCTTTCAATTGTCCCCACTGTTCGATGATGCGTGCCGCCATTTCGTCGAATGTCGCCCCCAAGCGGTCGACTTCGTCAGCCTGCGTAGGCTTGCGGATGAACTGTTCATGACGAGTGAAATCATTCTGCTGAAAATCAGACATCACACTGGAAAGGCGTTGTAGCCGCCTTGTCAGCCAATGAAATAACAACAGACCTGTCAGCAGGCCGAACCCCAGACTGATGGCGACGGCACTGGCACTGAGATTCAGCACATAACTCTCTTGCACTGCCTGTTCGGCACTGTCGTACTCTTCTCCACGAAGTACGACGTAGAGATAACCTGCCGGCATGTCTCCGGCGGGCACCGGCGTAGCTGAAAATGCCTTACGCCTTTCGTGGGAGCGAGGATCATCTCCCAGCAGGAGAAACCCCTCGCCACGGAGAAAGGCTTTTATCGGTGTCAGATCGACATGCTGTCGCTTGACCTTACCCGGATCTGCTGAAAAGGCGAGGATCCTTCCGCTTTTATCCAGCAAGTAGATCTCGATACTGGGATTGATGTCCATATAGGCACTGAAGGTGGACTTCAATGCCTTGTCGTTCATCTCGCCGTCGATCACCAACTGCCGGTCAGCGACAATACGCTGGGCCAGATCACGATTGAAGTGCTGAGTGATCTCCTGCAAATACCGTTCAGTCATCGAGTTGGTGATCAGTGTATAGACCAGTCCGGTCACCAGGAAGAGTCCGACCAAAGCAAGAGAGAGTCTGGCATAAAGTGTATGCAGCATTCAGCCTTCCTCGCTGAATTTGTAGCCGACACCCCAGACCGTCAGCACATACCGGGGCTCCGCCGGATTCTTTTCGATCTTTGCACGCAGGCGGTTGATATGTGAATTGACGGTGTGTTCATAGCCATCATGGTTGTAACCCCAAACCTGATCGAGGAGTTGAATCCGGCTGAACACCCGTCCTGGATGTCGGACAAAGAAGAGCAACAGATCGAATTCACGGGCGGTGAGTTCTATCGGTTTGCCTTCGATACGGACACTTCGGCGCGCGACATCGATAGCAAGTCCATCGTACTCAATAGTCTCTTCAACGATCGGTGTCTCGGCGCTACTCTTTAATGCCTCCATGCGTCGGAAAAGCGCCTTAATCCGCGCTAACAGCTCGGGCACACTGAAAGGCTTGGTGAGGTAATCATCTGCACCCATCTCCAGCCCCAGTACGCGGTCCAATTCCGTTGACTTGGCGGTAAGCATAAGAATGGCCACATAGTCACCGGTTTCCCGCATCCGGCGGCAGAGGCTGAGACCATCCGTATCGGGCAGCATCAGATCCAGTACCACCAACCGGTAGCCACCTTGTTTGAACAGGCGCATGGCGGACGCCCCGTTGCTGGCGATATCCGCATCGTAACCATTATCCACCAGATGGGTCTGTACCAAACGGGCAATATCCGGTTCGTCTTCAACAATGAGTATTTTTCGTCGCATGGTCTCTTATTCACTGCGCTTCGTTGTTATAAATATGATGATAGATGGCGTAGCAGATGGTTGACAGTATCATTTGCCATCGCTCATCCAATGCTCTCAAGAGAGATGACACCATCCCAGGATGGCAAGGGGATCACATAAATATCACAAAACTCTCACGAGTCGTTCGATAGATAAACCGATTAACGGTCAAAACCCACATCCGGCCGCTGATCGGTAAGCCAATAGAAATGATAGGGTGGGACTACCAGCTGATCTTTGAACAGCCTGGGAGACTCGCCGGAATAGAGATCGTGCAGGTTGCCGTAGCCGAACATGCCGCGATTGCCCAAGGCGCTCAGTTCCATGTATTGCGGTGAGTCATCAAAGTTTGCCACCACCAGAACGGAGCCGTTCGGCAACATGGGATTGGTGCGCCAGAAGACGAAGAGATGGGGATTGCCCACATCGGTTAACTCACGATTGTTGAAATCGGCAAAGGCGGTGATCCCTTTGCGTACATCGATCATTTTTTTCAGCCCGTCGAAGATGCGCTGTTCTGGTGTGCCGTGCTTATGTCTCAGCTCCGCCCTTTCCCAATCGATGGTTGGGCGGTGCATCCAACGATTGTCACCAGCCTTGCTTTCATCCTCGAAGAACTGGCAATCGTTCAACATGCCAATCTCATCACCATAATAGAGCAGTGGAATGCCGCCGAATGAACAGATCATGCTGTGCATCAGGAGGATCAATTTCACAGATCGGTCAATAGCCTTTTCGTCGCCCTCTTCCAGAGCCACCTCCAGCCCGACCAAGGAAGCCAGCGAACCGGATATGCGGGCATCTCCCGTTTTCAGATTGACACCGAAAGGCTGCCCACGGGCATCGGAACCTTCATACTGACCGGTGAAGAAATCCACCAGAAACCGGCGGTGGGCAATCGGTTGGTAGCCGGCCGCAATGATAGCTGAGTCATCAAAACCCAGCCCGATATCATCATGGCAACGTACATAGTTGAGCCAGGTGGCCCGGTCCAGCTTGGTCGGCAGGTGTTGGATGCCTTTGCGTAGTAACTGCGTGTCCTTGGTGGCTACCGCATCCCACAGCAGTGCCATGTAGGTGGCGTTATAGGCGATCTCGCACTCCTTGGCGATCACCGCATCCTCACCGAAATACTTAATGATCTCTACCGGTGCGACAATAGCTTCTGCGATAAAAAGCACGCCGGGTGCAGTTACCTGGCAGCAATCCTTCATCATCTGCAGAATCAGATGAGACTCGCGCAGGTTCTGGCAATTGGTCCCTATTTTCTTCCACAGAAAGGCCACTGCGTCGAGTCGTATGATATCCCCGCCCTGATTGGCCCAGAACAGAATATTGTCGATCATCTCGATAAAGACTGCGGGATTGCTGTAGTTGAGATCCCACTGATAGGAGTTGAAGACAGTCATCACCCACTTCTGCATCGCCTCATCCCAGGTAAAATTACCCGGCGAAGTCTCGGGAAAGATCTCCGGCATGCTCTCTTCGAACATATCGGGGACATCCCGGTTATCGAAGATATAGAAATAGTCCTGATATTTCTGTTCTCCGGAGCGGGCACGCTGCACCCATTCATGTTCATCGGAGGTGTGGTTGACCACCATATCCAGCGTCAGCAGCATGCTGCGTTTATGCGTGGCCATCGCCAGCTTGTTAATGTCATCCAGTGAACCTACCCGGGGATCCACATTGCGAAAATCACTGACTGCATAACCGCCGTCACTGGCACCTTCGGGACAGACCAGCACCGGCATCACGTGCAACATATTGACGCCCAGTTCCTGCAGATAGGGAAGCTTCGATCTCACCCCTTCCAGATTGCCGGCAAAACCATCCGCATAGAGCGCCATACCGACCCACTCCTGGCTAAGGAACCAGTTGTGGTCAGTCTCTCTCTCCTCATCAAGGTGCCTTAGTTTTGCGTGGCGCTGTACATAGCGGGTCGCCATCACTTCGACCAGATTGACAATCTGTGCTTTGAAATCTTCCCGTTGACCGTAAAGATGGTAAAAAAGAGTATAAATCGCGTAGAAATTGGCACCGAGCCGGGTATAGAAATGGCGCAGATCCCGATGTTGAAGATCCGGCTTCAGCTCATCGAGAATACGGTTGAGCAGAGAGTGAGAGACCTGTTCGTACATATTGGGTTGCCGGTTTAATAAGCCTTGTCTAAAGTTTCCAGGCGTCGATAAAAGGCCGATAGAAGCCAATATCCTCCACCGTGGCACCACGCCTCCCCACCAGGGCTGAGGCAAAACCTTGCGCTCGCTCCAGGGTCTGCCTGATGGACCATCCCAAATTCAACCCCAGCAACAGGACAGACGAAAGGGCATCTCCCGCTCCCACCGTATCCACCACCTCGAGTGCCTTCACGGGCGCCACCTCGACTGGCGGTTGACCGGGAATCACTGCCATCGCACCCTGCGCTCCCCGAGTCACAATCAGGCCACTGAGGTGATGCTGTTGCAAAAAGGTCTCAGCCGCCGACTTTGGGTCTGAGGCTCCCCCATGCAGCAGAGAAAACTCAGCTTCATTCAATTTAACCCAGTCTGCCTCATCCACCCAAGCCAGCAAGAGATCGCGTTGCCACCAGGGCTCGCGAAGATTCACATCCATAAAGACGGCAGAGGGGTGCTGAGACTTGAGTTTTTCCAATGCTTGGCGAGGCATCTCATGCCTGAGCGCCAGAGAGCCATGGTAGAGCACGCCATGCGGGGCATCGGCAAGACTTGAGGAATCGATGTAATCATAGGCGACCTGATCGACGATATCGTATGTCGGTTCACCATTCTGAAGGGTAATCTGTACCTCCCCCGTCTTTTTCGAAGCATGCGTCTGCAACAGGCGGGTGTCCATATCCCATCCCTGCATGGCCCTGCGAATTGTATCGCCCCCGGCATCCTTACCGACACAACTGATAAACCTCGGGCACTGACCAAAGGCCTGGAGATGCCATGCCACATTGAATGGTGCGCCTCCCAGAACTTCCTCGCCTGTCGGAAAGCAGTCAAAAAGCACCTCACCAAAAACAGTCACTCCCTCCATCGAGGTCACTCCGGTACTGCCTTCATGTTAAGTAATTTCTGAATCAGGACCGGATGATAATGAGCAATACCCTCAAGGATGCCAGCACTGTAGTTGCCATTCATCTGCATAAAGCCCCCTTTGGCCAGATAGAGAGAGTCACGATTCATGTTCTCCGACACCGCATCCAGGGCCTCCTGTCTTACCTCAGGCTGCGCATTGTTGACCAATATTGCAGGAACCCGGCTTGCCAATACCTGCATGTCATTGCCACTGTCTCCAGAAAACACCGTGTTGGTTAAGGAGAAACCCAAAGTCTCCATGAGAAATTCGACAGCATGTAATTTTGTAGCCCTGGCGGGTAAAACATCCAAAAGCCCAATACCCGCAGGCTCATCCACACTCCAAACCATCGTTGCATCGACCTGCTCTGTCTGCAGACGCTGCCGCATCTTCTCGTCGACTGATTGTCGATCTGTGTCGAGCGAAACATAGTAACTGAGTTTGTAGCGGTTCTGCTTGGCATCTTCCTGCAATCTAAGTGCACTCAAGTCGGCAAACATTCGACTTAGGTCTGCATGGGATTTGCCGGCCCAATCTTCCCCTATCTGCTCATCCCACTCAGCAAGGTGGCGCCAGTTATCGGCGCTATCGACACAGTAGATGGTAGTGCCGACATCCCCCACCACATAGTCGGGTTGCGGCAGTTCGTGAGTGGCTATCGCCTCTTGTACCAGGGCGCGGTGTCGCCCACTGACATAGACCAGAACAAGGCTTTCGGCTGCACAAAGCTGGTGGAAGACGGACCGGGCATCAGGCGACTCTGGCTGTGGACCATTGGGTATCAGTGTCCGGTCGAGATCTGTGCAGAGCAGTAATCGATTATTCATGGGGAACCGGCACCTCGCAAGCGTTAAAGAAATCGTAGTGATCGATCGCTTCCAGTATTCCCAGTGCATGGGACTGGCTGGCAAGGTAGATACGATCATGATCGACCATGTGAGAAAGCTCCTCATGGTGCCGGTTGGCCACCACGACAGCCAGCGTATTGCCGCGCATCATATCCTCATCAGCCCCGGAACCCCCCGTTACCAGTATATGTTCCATCGGCGTTTCCCAGCGTTGCGCGACATAACGCAATGCCTGTCCTTTGGAAGCCCTGGATGGCAGGATATCAAGATACTGCCCAAAAGCGTGAATCACGTTACAGGTCAGTTCATGCTTGTGCAGGAGACCGTTGATCTCATCGACTGATGGCGCTTTATTGGGATCATAGTGGTATGCGATCTTAAAAAAGCTTTGCTCTTTCCTCCCCTGCGGCTTGATCCCAGGCAAATCGGACATCACTCGCCTGACTCGCTTGGGTTGCCAAAGGTGGTCTATATGCTCAGTCCAAAAATCATCTTCCGTCAGATCCTGCGAATAGTGAATCTTGGTGCCCAGGCTGCTGATCAAGACATCAGGAATCGGTATGGCATATTTTTTCAGAATCGACAACGCCGCATCAAGACGTCTGCCGGTGGCAATACCGAAGGTGGCACATTTACGGTTCTTTCTCACCACCTCGATAAACTGCCTCAAACCTTTTGGGTTGCCCAATAGATTCTGATCCAGATCGGTGAAAATGGCACGGTCACGCGAACGATGCTTCACATGTTTGGGCGGAGACATCGGTGTCTTTTCATGCTTCGCAGGTAACGGAGACAGCTTATCCAGATATTTCGTGGCATGCGCCTGCCAGGAGTAGTGTTTTCTTACGCCAACAAGACCGTTTCTTGAAAAGGTTTCCCATTGATCATGGTCGTGCAGAATTTTCAGCAAACTGCGACTTATCCCTTCTTTATCAAGCGGGTCCACCAACAAACCGTTATTGCAGTTGCCGATAATATCGACAGGTCCGCCGTTTTCTGTTGCTACCAGAGGCAAGCCGCTGGCGGCCGCTTCGAGCAGGGTAAGACCGAAGGGCTCGGTCAGCGCCGGATTGATAAAGACCCCTTTCGACTGGGCGGCAATTCGGTAGATCTCAGGCACCTCACCGGCAAGATGACGCTTGGGAACAGCCACATGTCCATAAAGATCGTAAAGATCGATCAGCAACAAAATACCCGTCATCACCGATTGCGGACCACTCCCCATCTCTCTGATGTCATCACGGTTACCCGCAATAATGACCAGATTTGCAGCCTTTTGTAGCTGGCTCGACTCACCATAGGCTTCGAGCAATGTCTGGATATTCTTTCTTTCGTCAGGGCGTGAAAGGGCAAGAATGATCGGCTTGTTTGAATTACTGAGAAACTGCTCGAGAGATTTGCGAAACCTGAACTTTTCCTTGGCTTTTTTTGACGGATGAAACTGAGTTAGATTGGTACCTGGTGGTACTACGGCCATCCGGTCAGGCTGGTAGTAATTGTAAAGACCATACTGCTCCTCAATCTCGTTGTGGGTACTGGTGATCACCAGGTCAGCGTTGGCCAGCACCTCCTCCTCTGCATCGATTCGGCGAGCAATATTATAGCGTTGGTTGATCTCATCTCGGGTTAATCCCTTAGCGAGCAATCGTTGTCTTTTGTCGCGACCCAGCGAATGTCCCGTATAAACCAGTGGCAGCCCGAGTAGATGGGAAAGTCTCACACCGACATAGCCTGCATCTGCATAGTGACTGTGAATAATGTCCGGCATTTGTGGCTGCTCATTTTGCCAGTTGAGCAGATTATCCATAAAGCTGTCCAGGTAGTCCCACAGCTCTTCTTTCGGCAAATAGGCCTCAGGGCCTGCGTCGATTCGGACTATTCTTGCCTTCTCAGATAAAACTTCCTGTGGAACAGCATAATCATCACTGACATTCGGATCAACCACGCGCCTCGTAACAAGATCGACTTGTGTAACGTCCTCACGATCAGCCAGTGCACGGGCAAGGTCGACAATATATTTGGTCTGTCCTCCCGTATCGGCATCCCTTCCCAATTCCAGCTCATGGCCCCGAATAAGTCCATGGATACTTATTAGGCAGATATACATAGTGATAGCCCCCAGTCTGATCCCTTTGAAGTCTTGACAGATTTCCCCTATCTGCACAGATACACCTGACCAATCGTTGAAACAACACGTGACACTGGACAGAGATAGAAAGCAGAGGCTGCCATCCTGAAAGAACTGACTACAATCAGCAGTAGTTTCGCAGGCCTCATCTTCCATGTTAACAAAATGAGTGTGGTGTTGCAGACAGCGATTTACCTAAGGAAGCTCTGAACGAATCGTTTGTCAGCGAACGTTTCCTCTCGCTTGCTTCAAAACCGCCATGAGCGAAGAAAAACAGTGCATTTCACCGT
>JAHXHT010000017.1 GCA_025656435.1 Candidatus Thiodiazotropha sp. (ex Gloverina cf. vestifex)
CAAGACCTTAGAGCAGAGATTGAAGCGGTTATCACTGATGTCGAGTCTGCGGATGTCTATGAGATTCCCAGGCTTTCGTCCTATTGCGGTATACGCTCATCGGCATCGAGTGAGAGCACCCATTCTCCACTGGCATGAGACAGCGCCCGATTCTTTTGCACGCCAAATCCCTGCCAGTCCTGGTCCACAAAGATATGGCTGGTGTATTCTCGACAAATACTCAGCGTGTCATCTTCACTGCCCGAATCAAGCACAATGATTTCATCCACCCAGGCGACACTATCCAGGCAGTCCCTGACTCTCGCCGCCTCGTTTTGTGTAATGATACAGACGCTTAGACGGGCCATTTCGATACCGATTTACTCATAACAATTCGCACAAGCTTATGCTCTACCACTTTACTCACCGCTCCTTCATACATTCACGAAGCGTATCAAAGATCAGTCCGGGGACCAGAGTTTCGAAGCAAACCGGGTCGCCATTTCTTGTGAGCCTGTGATCACAAATCCTCCTCAAGCAAGGCATACACTCATACTCGGTCGAGATATTTCTCTGTCCTCGTCCGACAACGCCAGTCAGTGCAGGATCGGTGGGACCAATAAGGACAGCTACCGGCACAGACAATGCACTGGCTAAATGTGCCAATCCCGTATCCACCGCCACCACACCGGCAGCACCTGAAATAACGCCCGCCAAACGACTGATCCCCATCCTCGGTAACAACGCTATCGCAGACTCATCCTGGCGTATCCGTTCTCCCCGCAATCGCTCCTCTTCATTCCCCCAAGGAAGCAACACCCTATATCCTTCTGACACAGCAAGCTGGGATAACTCCCGCCAATGACTTTCCGGATAGTGTTTGCTCTGCCAGGTCGTGCCATGCAAAAAAACCAGATACGGTGTTTCTAGTTGCTCACGGTCCAGCCGCTTCAAATCGATACCATAATCCACCATCGAAAAGGGCGCATCGTAACCCAATACCTGCGCAAATAACCGGCGTACCCTATCAATTGCATGCTCACCTTTTGCAACCTTAATAGGATGACGATAGACCAACGATGCCAGCGATTCACGGGCCGATTGCCGGTCAAGCCCAAAACTTGGCCCGCGGCTCATTGTCGTTATCAGCGCACTCTTCAGCAAACCCTGAGCATCGATAACCACATCGTAGACAGATTGTTTCAATGCCTGACGGAATGTCTGCCATTCGCTACTGCGCCAAGCTTCCCAAGGGGATTTTCGCCAACGGCGCAGGGCGACTGGAATCACACGATCGACGGCAGGATGCCAGGCAGGAATTTCGGCAAAGGCTTCTTCTACCACCCAATCGAAACGTATACCGGGAATTGCCGCCATAGCATCGGTCAATGCCGGTAGTGTGTGAATCACATCTCCCAACGAAGAGGTCTTGATGACCAGCACTCTCATGCCAGTAGCCTATCCAGGCTTTCTATCACCTGCGCCGCAGATAGCTGCTTTAGGCAGCTGAGATGCTCCAGTGGGCACTCTCGCTTGAAACAGGGGCTGCATTCGAGTCCAAGCCGGACGATGCTCGCATTACTGTTAAGCGGTGGGGTGAAACCTGGGTCGGTGGAACCATATACCGCTATCAGGGGACGCTGCAAAGCGGCTGCCACATGCATGGGTCCTGAATCATTGCTCACCACCGCATCCGCTAAAGAGAGTAAGGCAACGGCCTGCTCCAGTGAGGTCCGCCCACTCAAGTCAATACAGTTTGAATCAGTCAGCGCATTGATTTCAGCGCAGACACCAGCATCTTTCTCTGAACCGAAAAGCCATACCCCCCAGCCTTTCTCAAGATAGTGTCGAGCCACTTCAGCATAGGCTGACTCCGGCCAGCGCTTTGCCGGACCAAACTCGGCGCCAGGACAAAGTGCCAAAATCGGGACATCAACTTTCGACAGTCCCAATGCCAAAATCGCCTCATCCGCCTCTCCTGATTCAACTATCAGGCTGGGAGGTTCAATCTCCGGTAGTGCTTTCTCATCTGGCGGCAACGCCAGCGCAACGAAACGTTGAACCATCATCGGTAATCGATGCTTATCGAGCCGGCGGATATCGTTCAAAAAACCATAGCGCATCTCACCAACCCAGCCAGTACGCTTTGGAATGCCGGCAAAAACAGGGATCAGTGCCGACTTAAGAGAGTTCGGCAGAAGAATAGCCTGATCATAGCCTCGTGCACGCAACGTTCGACCTACCCGCCAACGCTGAGACAATCCCAGCCTGCCATGCCCCAGCGGCATATCGATTACACCCCGGACCTCAGGCATATGCTTCAGCAGGGGACGGCTCCAGGCCGGCGCCAATACATCGATTTCAACATCCGGCTGACGGCTCTTGATTGCTTTAAATAGAGTCTGTGCCATCACCATATCGCCTGCCCAGGAGGGGCCGACAATTAGGATGCGCATTGCGCTGCTCACTCAGTCGCGCGATCAGTCAGTGAGTTGGTAACGGGCACCACAATAGGGGCAGGTTGGCGTGCCACTCTTCTCGATGGGCAGATAGACGCGGGGGTGCAGCTCAGACAGAGCATCACCGGGACGGGGGCAACTCAATGGCAGATCGTTGCGTGTCACCTTGAGAATTTCCTGCTGTGGGGTTTGGATCTCTGCCTGTGCCATTTTTGCTTCTCCTGAATTCAGACCAGCGCCAGCCATTCCTGGTGGGCATCGAGACGCCCATGAACCAGATCGAAATAGGTCTTCTGCAACCGTTCGGTGATCGGGCCGCGGCTACCGCTGCCGATGGCCCTGTTATCTACCTCGCGGATCGGCGTCACTTCCGCTGCCGTACCTGTAAAAAAGGCTTCATCGGCAATATAGACCTCATCACGGGTGATGCGTTTCTCGATAACCTGGTAACCCATCTCCTCAGCCAGTGCGATGACCGTCTTGCGGGTAATACCATCCAGCGCAGAGGTTAAATCGGGCGTGTAGATGACGCCGTCGCGAATAATGAAGATATTCTCACCCGAACCTTCCATAACGTAGCCTTCGGCATCCAGCAAAAGAGCCTCGTCATAGCCATCCTGCAGCGCCTCCTGCAACGCCATCATCGAGTTCATGTAGTTGCCGTTGGCCTTGGCCCGGCACATGGTGATGTTGACATGGTGTCGGGTGAAAGAAGAGACGCGGATGCGAATCCCCCTCTCCATATTCTCAGCACCCAGATAGGCGCCCCACTCCCAGGCTGCCACCATACAGTGGACCCTGAGATTATCGGCTCTGATACCCATACCT
Source organism: Candidatus Thiodiazotropha sp. (ex Gloverina cf. vestifex) (assembly GCA_025656435.1). GTDB lineage: Bacteria > Pseudomonadota > Gammaproteobacteria > Chromatiales > Chromatiaceae > Thiodiazotropha. The sequence continues at coordinate 3,267 of JAHXHT010000017.1, forward strand.
TCGGAACCGTAGAAACACATGGGCCGGATATAGGCAGAGTCGAGACTGTTCTCCCGTACAGCTGCCTTCTGCGCCTCAATCAGGGTATCGGAATCATAGGGCATCGGCATATTGAGGATATGCGCGGAGCGGAACAACCGGTCCGTATGTTCCTGCAGGCGAAAAATGGCTGTGCCTTGCTCGGCATGGTAGGCCCGCACGCCTTCGAATACACCCATGCCATAGTGCAGTGTATGGGTCAGCACGTGGGTCTTTGCCTCGCGCCAGGGGACCATTTCGCCATCCAGCCAGATGACTCCGTCGCGGTCAGCCATTGTCGACATCATGGGAACATCTCTCGTTCAATTTTCTTGTTTTGCATTAACCAGGACCAAATATCCTGCACCAGCGCCGCCTCTTCAGCGAGTTTCTGACTATCCACCAGAGCCTCTTGATCCTGTAGCGCCGTGCGATGATAGGCTGCACGCAGCACCTTGTAGACCCCCATCAGCCTGTCCGCGGCGTGATCGCTCAGCAGCCCGAGCCTGGAGAGGGTCTCCAGCAAGCGGATATTGTCACTCCAGACCAACAGATCTGGATAATCATGCGCCCACCGAAGGACCGTGTATTGAACCATAAATTCTATATCGACGATACCGCCTACACCCTGCTTGAGATCAAACCTTTCCGACGTACTCTTGTCCAGACTGGTGCGCATCTTTTCGCGCATCTCAACCACTTCGTTTTGTAGCTTTTCCGCATCCCTGGATTGGCCAAGGATCTTATGCCGGATTGAGTCGAAGCGTTCTTTGACGCTTTTGTCTCCCGCCACCACCCGCGTACGGATCAGGGCCTGGTGTTCCCAAGTCCATGCGCTGTTCAGCTGGTAGGTTTCGAACATATCGAGAGAGCTGACCATCATGCCGGAATTACCGTTGGGACGCAGTCGCATATCGACTTCATAGAGGATGCCCGAGGGTGTCCGGGTGGTCATAAGATGAATAATGCGCTGAGCCATGCGGGCGTAGAAGACATCCACGGATACAGGCTTCGCACCGTCTGTCATGGTGTTTCTATTTGGGCAACCATGCAGGAAGACCATATCCAGATCGGAGCTATAACCCAGCTCTATGCCCCCCAGCTTGCCATAGCCTACGACAGCAAAGCCTGTCTCATCTGGCGCTAAATCTGGAGGGTGACCGTGCCGCCTGGCCATCTCACGATAGGCCAGCCGGATCACCTGCTCCACCGCGCTTTCCGCAATCCAGGTGAGGTAGTCGCTCACCACCATCAGGGGGATCTGTCCGGTAATATCCGCCGCTGCCACCCGCAACATATTGCTCTGGGCAAATTGACGCAGGCGCTCCATCTGGTTCTCCAGGTCATCCTCGTCGATGCGAGAAAGCTGATCGGCCAGATCAGAGATCAGCCCATCCCGCTTGAGTGGCGAGTAGAGCCGGCGCGGATCGAGTAGTTCATCAAGCAATATGGGATGGCGTGACAGCAGATTGGCAATCCAGGGACTGACGCCCATCAGCTTCACCAACTGGGAGAGCACCATCGGGTTCTCCACCAGTAGCGCAATGTAGGCAGTACGCTGAACTACCGCCTCCAGCAGATCCAGCACACGCTGCAGTGTAATGTCTGATCTTTCCGATCGACCTACCGCATCCAGCAATAACGGCATCAATTGACCGAGCCGCTCATGTCCTTTTGTACTGAGGCGACGACAGGCATGGCAACTCCGAAATATCTCCAGGCGCCGCAAGACAGCATCGGGGTCATGAAAACCCGCTGCCCGTAACTCAGCTGCGGCATGCCCCTCATCCGAGATGCCTTGCCATACACCAGTAAGCGGTTGGGTCTCCTTTTCTGCCTCAGCCTGAGGCGCGGCAAAGACCATATCGAAATGACCCTGTACCCGCTTGCGATGCGCCTCAAGTATGGGCACAAAGGTATCCCATGAGCCGAAACCCATGGCCCTGGCCAGTCGCAACTTATTTGGCTCATCGGCTGGCAGCAGGTGCGTCTGCCTGTCCTGCCAGGCCTGCACACGATTCTCCACCAAACGCAGAAAAGAGTAGGCATCTGTCAACTCACGCACGACATATTCCGGCATCAGCTCCCGGGTTTTCAGGACCTGCAATACCGAGAGAATAGGCCGTATCTGTAAATCCTTGTCCCGGCCACCTCGGATCAGTTGAAACGCCTGGCCGATAAACTCGATCTCACGAATACCGCCAGGGCCGAGTTTGATGTTTGCTTCCATGCCTTTTTTATGAAGCTCGCTGCTGATCATCTGCTTCATATCCCGCAATGACTCGATAGCGCTGAAATCGAGATAGCGGCGATAGACGAAAGGACGCAGCATAGCCATCAGTACTTTGCCTGACTCCCGGTCACCCGCCACCACCCGCGCCTTGATCATGGCGTAACGCTCCCACTCCCGCGCCTGGGAACCGTAGTAACTCTCCATGGCAGCAAAACTCATCGCCAGGGGTCCTACACTGCCGAATGGGCGCAACCGGGTATCGACGCGAAACACGAAACCTTCCGCCGTATGGTTGTCCAGTGCTTGTACCAACCGCTGGCAAAGACGGATAAAAAATTGTTCATTGGTGGGCTGGCGTGGACCATCCGTCTGACCCGACTCAGGATAGGCGAAGATGAGATCGATATCGGATGAGAGATTGAGTTCCCGTGCGCCCAGTTTCCCCATACCGAGCACAACCAGAGGCTGTGCCTCCCCCTCCGCATTGCGGGGCGTTCCCATATCCCGACAGGTCCACTCGTAGAGCAGCACAAGTGCCTGGTCGATACAGGCGTCAGCCAGTGCGGAAAGGTCCTCCAGTGTCTCATCGAGGGGCGCCAATCCGCCGATATCCCGCCAGATGATGCGCACCATCTGCTCGCGCCTGAACTGTCGCAAGCAGACAGACAGCGCCGCTTCATCGGCAACACTCTCCAGTTGCAACGCAAGCTTTGCGTTGAGTTCATGCTCTGCATATTCTCTGTCGAGTTCACCCGCCTGATAGAGGGTGAGCAGTAGCGAGGGGTACCTTGAGCAGGCCTGTGCCACATAATCACTCGCCTCCCATACCCGCATCAGTGTCTGCTGAAAGACCTCACTCTCAGGCAAATCAAGCCCGGCGTCAGTCAGCTTTTCACCCCACTGCTGCCACTGTTTTTCTGTTTCGTTTTGCAGATCCAATGCTCTTCTCATTATCCGGTTTCACACGCTGACATCGCGCCCTACAACAAAGAGAGGCAGGTGCTGTCTACTACACTTCTCGCATAAGGTATTTAGTTATTCAGTGCCAGGTCGCTTCTAAATATGCCAGTCTATCAGCAATTAACTCATCTGAAGTAACCAGCAGTGTCAGGGGCGTCACCATATTGGACCGGCTTACCTCGAAGCAGGCTTTTCTCTGAACGTGTTGCAGTTCATTGAGAATCTAACTGCCGTAATGTCTCGTATCAACTTAAGACAGAGTGACTTTATAAAATGGGTATACAAGAATGGATTGGCTGAGTTTTTTTTCGATGCAGGGTGCGGCACTTTTCTCTGCCCTGTTTATCCTTCTGATTGGTATCGGCGTACTGCTCGTCATCTCACTCTTCATCATCGATCTTTCACAGACTAAGGATGCCATTCGCCATAACTTTCCTGTTATCGGACGATTTCGCACGCTGTTCAGTCGTCTTGGCGAGTTTTTCCGCCAATACTTTTTTGCCATGGACCGGGAGGAGATGCCATTCAACCGTGCAGAACGGGAGTGGGTCTATCATTCCGCCACTGGCGGTCGACAATACCATCGCCTTCGGTTCCATCAAGCCACTCAGCGCACCCGGCACCGTACTCTTCATCAATACGCCATTCCCCACACTGGATGAGGACGCCTTCCATACACCACCAATATTGATCGGGCCAGGCTGCCGAAAACCCTACGAGGCCACTTCACTCATTCATATTTCCGGTATGAGTTATGGCGCGATTTCTATTCCGGCTGTACGCGCCCTCTCCCGGGGCGCCAAGCTTTCGGGTTGCTGGTTCAATACTGGTGAAGGGGGACTATCGCCCTATCACCTGGAGGGGGGATGTGATCTGGTATTCCAAATCGGTACCGCCAAGTATGGAGTCAGAAACCCTGACGGTAGCCTCAGTGAAGAGCGGCTCAGGGAGATTGCCGTCATACCCCAAATAAAGATGTTCGAGATCAAGTTGAGTCAGGGTGCGAAGCCGGGTAAAGGTGGCATATTACCGGGCTCAAAAGTCACCGATGAGATCGCCAAAATCAGAGGCATACCGAAGGGTGAAGACTCTATCTCTCCCAATCGTCATCCCGAGATATCCAACTTCTCTGAACTGCTGTCGTTTATCAATCGTATACGGGATATCACCGGCAAGCCTGTCGGCTTCAAGATTGCGGTTGGCGCGCATGGCTGGCTGGAGGAGATGTGCGACATGATCCACCAATGCGGCACCACCTGTGCGCCTGACTTCATCACCATTGATGGGGGTGACGGCGGTACTGGCGCTGCACCCATGCCACTAATGGACAGTGTGGGCCTACCGATTAAAGCCGCCCTGCCAAAAGTGGTGGACATCCTGCAGCAACACGGCCTGAGAAACCGCATCAAGGTGATCGCCTCAGGGAAACTGATCAATCCATCCGAAACCGCCTGGGCCTTCTGCGCCGGGGCCGACCTCGTCACCTCCGCACGTGGTTTTATGCTGGCCATGGGTTGCATCCAGGCTTTGAAATGCAACAAGAACACTTGCCCAACCGGAATCACCACACACAACAAGCGGTTGCAGCAGGGGCTCAACCCCACAGAAAAAGCCGTACGCATCAAAAACTTTGTACATAAAATCCACTATGGCAGCGGTTTGATTGCACATGCCTGTGGTGTACCCCACCCACGCGCGCTACGCCGTAGTCACTGCCAAATCGTGCAGGCCAACACACAGCCTGTTCCACTCGATGAACTCTACCCTTACCAGGAAACGCTACCGGATTATCGGCCATCAACCTCGCAAAAGACGCCACAAGAAACAGAGATGGATCTGTAATCCACACACATAAAAGCACTGCAGATACTAACTCAAAGAAAACGGCGCCCGAAGGCGCCGTCTCGTATCATCCCTACCTATTAAAACAGGGTCAGGTGCTTATCTTTGCTTGAATCGCCTGCATCAAACGAACAATCTCTTCTGACAGCGGGCCAACACGCTGATACTCTTTTTCAGCTGTCGCCATATCACCCTGCCGCTTCAGTTCTGCAATCCGTTTAATCAGCTCATGGAGTTCCCGGTGGGGCTTCTCGATCTGCCGAATCTCACTGAGGTGCGAGAATTCCTTTTGACCGACATTCTCATACCACTTACCGAACCCACACGCATGGTGGTTGAAGGCAACCTGTTCATCCAAAGAACCTTTGCCGTCAAGGAAACCACGGATCTTGGTCTTCCAACTCAAATGTGCCACCATCGCATGCTGCAATTGCTGGCAATTGGCGTCTCCGGTATTGAACTGGCTCAGCAATTTACCCAACTCATCGATCTCCCGGGACATCTGCTCACTGTTCTCATAACTGCGGGATGAGTCTCGGGCAGTCTCTTCCGCGACATGGGTGATCTCCACGATGTTGCGATTGATATCCTCAGCTACAGCACTCTGCTCCTCGGCAGCCGTTGCGATCTGCGCACTCATTTGAGAGATACTGTCGACCACCTGGGTGATCTCTTCCAAAGACTGATGCGCCCGGCCGGCCTGTTCAACACTTTCCGCTGCCTGCTCCTGGCTGGTCTCCATCACGGTGACTGTCTGCCGCACGCCGGTCTGCAGACTCTCGATCATCTCTTGGATCTCCTCGGTGGAGTCCTGAGTGCGTTTGGCCAGGGTCCGGACCTCATCCGCTACAACCGCAAAACCACGCCCCTGCTCACCGGCACGTGCTGCCTCTATCGCTGCGTTCAGGGCCAACAGATTGGTCTGATCGGCAATACCCCGAATCACATCCAGTACTGAACCGATACGTTCGCTGTCCTGTGCCACATGGCGCACCGTTTCCACCGCATGGCCCACTTCACTGGCGAGCGTATCAATACTGCGAGTGACCGCATTCACCACATCACGGCCAGCATTCGCCTGGGTGTCAGCCTGTCTCGCTGCCTCTGCCGTCTGGGTCGTATTCTGTGCCACTTCATGCACTGTGGCTGACATCTCCGTCATCGCCGTCGCTACCTGAGTTGTCTGCTCATGCTGTTTATTGATGCCGTCATTGGTATGTTCCGCCAACATGGCGAACTCACCGATCCTCAAACTCAGATTTCCGGCAGCCTTGGAGACACTGCCTATCATCCCTTCGGTTTTATCGGCAAAGCGGTTATATGCCCGGGCAAGGCGCGAGACTTCATCTTTGCCCGACTCATCCATGCGCACCGTCAGATCACCTTCAGTCGAAGCGATACCCTCCATGGCGACAGCAGCCTGACAAATGGGCCTCACCACACCGAGACTAATCAGCCAGACCAAGGCACCAATCGCCAGCACTGAAACCAAACCCAATCCCAGCAGCAACAGGGAGATATTAGAGATTGAGGAGGCAAACGCCGAGCGGTCCTTGGCCAGAACCAGAACACCAAAGGGCTCCCCGGCATAATTATTCACTTTTCCCGCATAGTATGAGACAGGCTTGCCGGCCAGTTCACCGGCACTATAAAAGTGCTCACCCTTTAGGATTCCCTTCAGTTCGTCGATCGAGATCAGGTTATTCCCCTCCATAGTGGAAGCAAAGCGCTCCATGCTTCCCTTTCGATCTATGTAGAGCTCCAGGTCCACATCATGACTACGGGAAAAATCATCAAAAAATGCCTGTCCGAAGGACATGCCGAATTCTACCGTTCCCACATGCTGCCCCGCACGGGTGACCGGCATCAAACCACGTATGCCTAAACCGGCAACGCCGACTTCCAGACCATGAATGGGTTTCTTACTGCTGTTGCCTTCCACTACAGTATGGCGAAACGACGAAAGATCATCCCCGAACTTGGCTGGCTTATGCACCCTCAGGAAGGAGGTGGCCGGTGGCTCGTGAAACTGAAACTGTCTCACGCCATACTCTTTTTTCGGTACCTGGAAACCCGGCACAAACAGGGCATTCAAGGCATCGCGATCACGACCTACAAAGTGCTCTTGAGCAACGGGTATCCCTGCCACCAGTGCACTCATGGCCTTTGCCCGACGCCCTTCCGACTCCACGCTTCCAACCACATTCTTAAAAATCTCACTCATCTCCTCCTTTTCTGCGTCTTGCAGAATGGCGCCCATGAAAGCGTAATCGCAAGTACTGCTGAGACCGCTAAAACAGTCGCAATCACGAAACGTAGAGAGATACCGATATTTCTGAACATGAGAATGAGCCCCTGTAAACCTGTCAATTCCCTTTGTCCAAATAGCTCCAACCAGTATTGATAACGGCATCCGGGGCAAAAAGTTTAAGCCATATAAAGAAAAAGCCCGCGCCTTTGCAGGCGCGGGCTTTTCTGGCTCAGATTGTCTGAGAGGCGTGATTACATCATGCCGCCCATACCACCCATGCCGCCCATACCGCCCATATCACCCATCGGTGGTGATGCTGCGGCTTCATCCCTCGGCTCATCAGCCACCATGCACTCGGTAGTGATCATCAGACCCGCCACAGAGGAGGCGTTCTGCAGTGCGGAGCGGGTGACCTTGGTGGGATCCAGAATACCCATCTCCATCATGTCGCCATACTCGTCATTGCTGGCGTTGAAGCCAAAGTTACCCTTACCGTTTCGTACCTTATCGAGCACCACAGAGGGCTCGCCACCGGCATTGGAAACGATCTGGCGCAAAGGCTCTTCCATGGAGCGGCAGGCGATGGAGATACCTACATCCTGGTCATGGTTTTCACCTTTGGTTCCCTTGATGGACTCAAGGGCGCGAACCAGGGCGACACCGCCACCGGGAACAATACCCTCTTCGACAGCCGCGCGGGTTGCGTGCAGGGCATCTTCCACACGGGCTTTCTTCTCTTTCATTTCGACTTCAGTGGCAGCACCAACCTTGATCACGGCTACGCCACCGGCCAGTTTGGCTACACGCTCCTGCAGCTTTTCACGATCGTAGTCGGAAGAAGTCTCCTCGATCTGCGCACGAATCTGCTCCACACGTGCCTTGATGTCACCCTCGACACCGGCGCCATCGATGACGGTGGTCTCCTCTTTAGAGATGGTCACCTTCTTAGCACTACCCAGATCATCCAGCGTGGCCTTCTCGAGAGACAGGCCAACTTCTTCAGAGATGACAGTACCACCGGTAAGGATGGCAATATCCTGTAACATGGCCTTGCGACGATCACCAAAACCAGGCGCCTTCACGGCGGTAACTTTGACGATGCCACGCAGGTTGTTGACCACCAGGGTGGCCAGCGCTTCGCCTTCAACATCTTCGGCAATAATCAACAGTGGTTTACCTGCCTTCGCCACACCTTCCAGTACCGGCAGCAGCTCACGAATATTCGAGACCTTCTTGTCGTGCAGCAAGATGTAGGGTTCTTCCAACTCGGCAGACTGATTCTGTTGATTGGTCACAAAGTAGGGAGAGAGATAACCGCGATCGAACTGCATACCTTCAACCACATCCAACTCATTCTGCAGGGCAGTACCCTCTTCCACGGTGATAACGCCTTCTTTGCCAACCTTCTGCATCGCCTCGGCAATGATGTCTCCAATGTTGGTATCGGAGTTAGCGGAGATAGCGCCGACCTGGGCAATCTCCTTATCATCTGAACAGGGACGGGAGACAGACTTCAGTTCTTCCACGGCAGCCAATACAGCCTTGTCAATACCGCGCTTGAGGTCCATCGGGTTCATGCCGGCAGCGACAGCCTTCAGGCCTTCTCGCACCATAGCCTGAGCCAACACGGTCGCGGTGGTGGTACCGTCACCGGCCACATCGGAAGTCTGGGAAGAGACCTCTTTCACCATCTGGGCACCCATGTTTTCCAACTTGTCGGCAAGCTCGATCTCCTTGGCCACCGAGACACCATCTTTGGTCACGGTGGGGGCGCCAAAGCTCTTCTCCAGCACCACATTACGACCCTTGGGGCCGAGGGTCACTTTGACCGCATTGGCCAGAACGTTGACGCCTTTCATCATGCGCTGACGGGCGTCGTCACCAAATTTCACTTCTTTTGCACTCATTATCTTGATTCCTTGGGAATTGTTGAGATTCGTCTACAGGCTAAGTCTGCTTCTGACGTGGGAGGATTAACCCTCGATCACGCCCATGATGTCCTCTTCAAGCATGACGAGAACTTCATCACCACCGACTTTCACTTCGGTGCCGGAGTACTTGCCGAAAAGTACTTTGTCCCCAACCTTGACGTCGAGCGGACGAACCTCACCACTCTCGGTGATTTTGCCATTACCAACAGCCATCACCTCACCCTGGATTGGCTTCTCGGTGGCAGCATCAGGCAGCACAATGCCGCCGGGGCTAGTGCGCTCTTCTTCCATACGACGAACGACCACACGATCGTGCAACGGACGAATATTCATCTAATCTATTCTCCTTAAAGGAAATTTTGACAGGTAATCTCTAGGTTATTAATTAGGACGGCATTGTTAGCACTCGCCCGAATTGAGTGCTAATAATAGAGGCAAAAATCGGTTAGTCAAGACTCCGCAAGGAGATTTTCCTACTAAACACATGATCTTCGCGGACTCTGCTGCCAGTCTGTGTGATAATTGCCGTTTACCTTCAAATAATACCAAATTAAGGGGCTCATCATGAGGCAAGTCCAAGAGGGCGACACCGTCCGTATCCACTACACCGGCACACTGGATAACGGCACACAGTTCGATACATCGGCGGGCCAGGATCCTATTGAATTCACCCTCGGTAAAAAAGACGTAATCCCCGGTTTCGAAGACGGCGTCAAGGGAATGCAGATCGGCGATCAGAAAAAGATCCACATTCCGGCTGACGAGGCCTATGGAGAGCGTAACGACTCGCTGGTGGAGCAGGTCCCCCTACAAAACTTTCCCGACGACCTGGAGCTGCAGGTTGGCATGCAGCTACAGGCACAGAGCCCTAACGGTGAGAACTTCAATGTGATAGTCACAGCTCTGAACGAGGAAGCCGCCACTATCGACGGCAATCACCCGCTGGCAGGCGAGGCACTCAATTTTGAACTCGAACTGGTCGAGATCGTTTGAAGCAGTAACAATGATCAGCCGTTTTCCTTAACCACAATCACTTAACTCCAGGAGGCAGTCGTGGCGGAAGTGAAAAAGCAGAAAAGCAAAAAACCAAAGAAAATCGACAACAAGGTCTATGAGAAGGGGCTGTTCAAGCTTCAGCTCGAGTTGGTCAAGCTGCAGGAGTGGATCAAACACAAGGGGCTCAAGGTGGTCGTCCTGTTCGAAGGCCGCGATGCGGCCGGCAAGGGTGGCGTCATCAAACGTATCAACCAACACCTCAATCCTCGCATCTGCCGCGTGGTCGCATTGCCTGCGCCCACTGAGCGTGAACAGACTCAGTGGTACTTCCAACGTTATGTACCCCATCTTCCCGCTGCCGGTGAGATGGTGCTGCTCGACCGCAGTTGGTATAACCGGGCCGGCGTGGAAAAGGTCATGGGATTCTGTACCGATGAGGAATACCAAGAGTTCATGCGCTCATGTCCTGAGTTCGAGCGCATGCTGGTGCGATCAGGCATTATCCTTATCAAATATTGGTTTTCTGTCTCTGATGAAGAGCAGGAAAGACGCTTCCAGAACCGCTTGGAAGAGCCGCACAAACGCTGGAAACTGAGCCCGATGGATCTTGAATCACGCTCCCGCTGGGTGGAATATTCCAGGGCCAAGGATGAGATGTTCGCCCACACTGACATCAAACAGGCGCCCTGGTATGTGGTGCACTCCGACATCAAAAAGCATGCGCGACTCAACTGCATTGCGCACTTATTGAGTTTGATCCCCTATAAGGATCTGACCCCGGAGCCCATCGAACTACCTCATCGCACCGAAAGCACAGGCTATGTGCGCCCACCTATCACCGATCAGACCTTCATACCGGATACGTATCCCTGATCGGGTCTGTACTTGAGAGATAGGTTAGCGGGGAGAGGCGTCATCCTCTTCCCGCTGAAACTCTCCCTCGATCACATCCTGTTTGTGTTGCGCGGCCGGCGGTTCAGGATGTAATGGCCGAAGAATGCCGCTACCCTGCAGGCTGACTGTCAGCAACCAGCGCCTGATAGGCGGCACCAGAAAAATAAACCCAACCACATCGGTGATAAAGCCGGGCAGCAGCAACAGTATGCCGCATACCAGCAACACTGCCCCCTCCATCACCTCAATGGCAGGCGTCTCGCCCCGATCCATCATCTCCCGCACCCGCATCAGAGTGGAGAAGCCCTGAGCACGCACCATCATGCCACCCACCAGTGCGGTAAAAATCGTCAAAAAAATGGTTGGAAAGGCGCCAATCTGGGAGCCAACCTTGATCAGAAAATAGAGTTCGGTGAGCGGGATGCCGACGAACAGCAACAAAAAAATCAGTAAAGGTTTCATCACAAAAGCTTACGCCCAGCCCGCAAATAGAACAAGGGAATAGCCAGATCCATGCGATTTTGCCTCAAGGCGGTCGATAGTGTATTTTCCCCCGATGTCGACACCGCTTCTCTTGATCCTCTCAACCGCACCGGACAGAGAGACGGCAGCTCAACTCGCCAGCTCGCTGGTGAAGAAGAAGCTCGCCGCCTGCGTCAACCTTCTGCCCCAGATGACATCCTTCTATGAGTGGGAGGGAAAACTGCAAGAATCCGGTGAGGTCCTGCTGCTGATCAAGAGCACAAAACACAACTATCCCGCGGTAGAGTCGGCGCTCCGGGCACAACATCCTTATGAACTTCCGGAAATCCTTGCAGTCCCTGTTGAACAGGGGCTACAAGGCTACCTCGACTGGGTGGAGAGATGCACAAATACCGATACTTCCTGACTTTATTCCTCATACTGCTGGGCCTGACTGGCCAGACTCAAGGCGCCTGGCAGGAGGAAGATCTGTTAATGCCCGACCAGGCCTTCCAGATCTCCGGCCGCGCCAACAACGATGATCAACTGATCGTCGAGTGGCGGGTAGCGGATGGCTACTACATGTACCGCGACAAGATCCATTTCGAGACCGACTCCATCGGTATCGAACTGGGACAACCGACGCTGCCTGAAGCAAAGATCAAACATGACGAATTCTTCGGTGATGTCGCCATCTATCGAAACAAGGTAACGGCAGCACTCCCCCTCAAGCGTATAAAAGGCTCCACTGATACCGTTTTGCTCAAGGCCCGCTCCCAGGGTTGTGCTGATCAAGGGATCTGTTTCCCGCCCCATGTCCAGGAAGTACGATTGGCACTGGCCCCAATCCAGGCTCAGGCTGAACCACTGGATATCCCTCAGACCGGCCAGAATATTTTGTCTGGTGAAATCTTCTCCAACGATATGGCCGAAGATGAACTGCTCGATCCTGAGGAGGCCTATATCCTGACTGCCAGCGTAGAAGACGGCACCCATTTACGTCTCAACTGGCAGATCGCCGAGGGCACCTACCTCTATCAGGACAAGATCCAGCTCGCACTACCGGAGAACCCGGATGTCGTCATAGGTAGCTACCAGTTACCCGAGCCTGAGATCAAAAAGGACTCCATCCGACCCGACGGGTCCTTCGGTGATGTCCCCGTCTATCACGATGCGATCGATTTCAGCGTGCCGCTGGTACGCAGCGGCACCGATCCCCAGACCATTGACCTGGAGGCTAAATACCAGGGCTGCGCCGAGATCGGTGTCTGCTATCCGCCGATCACCAAACAGTTCAGCCTCTCCCTGCCCGGCATCTCCCAGGCAGAGGCGAGTGAGGTCATAGCCTCAACGCCAACCCCCACAACGCCAAGCGCTTTAAGCGACGAGCCAACTTCCGACCTGGATTCGATCGCCAATACCCTGCAGGGAGGATCAACCCTCGTTATTGTTGGGGCCTTCCTCCTGCTCGGCCTGGGCCTCTCCTTCACGCCTTGTATCTTCCCGATGATCCCTATCCTCTCCGGCATTATTGCCGGCCACGGGGACAAGATCACCACACGAAAGGCCTTTACCCTCTCTCTCGTCTACGTCCTCGCCATGGCCCTGACCTATACCGCCGCCGGGGTCTTGGCCGGCCTGTTCGGTGAAAATCTACAGGCCTACTTCCAGAACCCCTGGATCCTCAGCGCGTTCGCATTGATCTTCGTTCTGCTCGCCCTTTCCATGTTCGGTTTTTATGACCTGCAGCTGCCCAGCAGCCTGCAGAGCAGGCTCACTGAAGTCAGCAATAAACAGGAAGGTGGCTCGTTGGCGGGAGTCGCCGTGATGGGCTTTCTCTCAGCCCTGATTGTGGGACCTTGCGTAGCGCCTCCTCTGGCCGGTGCGCTGATCTATATCGGCCAGACCGGCGATGCCATGTTGGGTGGCCTGGCGCTGTTCGCACTCAGCATGGGTATGGGAGCCCCGCTGATTGCCATAGGCACTTCTGCAGGTAAATTCCTCCCACGTGCAGGCAGTTGGATGGATGCTGTCAAAGCTGTCTTCGGCGTTGCCCTGCTCGGTGTGGCCATCATCATGCTGGAACGCATCATTCCACCCGATATTGCCATGCTGCTGTGGGGTATCTTGCTGATATCCTCCGCCATCTACATGGGCGCACTGAGACACCTGGAAATAGAGGCCAGCGGTTGGCAGAAACTCTGGAAAGGGCTCGGCGTGGTCTTCCTGGTCTATGGCTCACTGATGTTGGTCGGTGCCGCTGCCGGCGGTAAAGACACCCTACAACCCCTGCGGGGTATCGCCTTCTCCGGCGGCAGCGGAGGGGCTGCACACAATGAACTGGTTTTCAGCCGCATCAAGAGTGTCGAAGACCTGAACCGGGAGGTGGCGGCGGCCAGCGCCCAGGGTCAATCGGTGATGCTCGACTTCTATGCCGACTGGTGTGTCTCCTGTAAAGAAATGGAAAAATATACCTTCTCAGATCCCGGGGTCATCAAAGCACTTGAAAACACACGTCTGTTGCAGGCTGACGTCACTGCCAACGATGATATTGACCAGGCTTTACTGCAGGGGCACTTTGGCCTGCCCGGTCCGCCGGCAATCATCTTCTATGGAGCCGACGGCCAGGAGCGCAAGAACTACCGAGTGGTTGGATTCGTCCCTGCGGATGAGTTTACCGACCATATCAACCGAGTTCTCCAATAGGGGACAACACAGAGAGAGAACAACCCCGACGTCTGAAGACAAAGACTGCTTGGGCTCAAGGAGGAACCAGATGTTGTTGAAATCGAAATCAACAAGGAAACAAAAGCGGTGGAAAGGATTATGCGTCTTCTTGGCCTATTGCACACTGGTCCTGGCCAACACAGCTATCGCCGACGAGGATACCCAACAATCTCAATGGAGTGATTCCTTCTGCGGCGACAGTGGGAACGTGACACACAAAGAACTGGTTTTCAATCACATCAAGAGTGTCGAAGACCTGAACAAAGAGGTGGCAACAGCAAGTGCCCAGGGGCAATCGGTAATGCTCTACTTCTACGCAGACTGGTGCGTCTCCTGCAAAGAGATGGAGAAAAAGACCTTCTCCGATCCACGCATCATTAAAGTACTGTATAACACTCGCCTGCTGCTGGCTGACATCACCGCAAACGATCATATCGACCAAACCCTAATACAGGGGCATTTCGGGCTACCCGGCCCTCCCGTCATCATTTTCTATAACATCAATGGGCAAGAAGAGAAAACCTACCGGGTAATTGGTTTCGTACCCGCCGATAAGTTCATAGACCGCATCCGCCAGGCAATCCCCTCCTTGCGGGGGAGAGCAAACAACTACTTGAATTGATAGGTCTCCACCCATATGAGCTGATTCAGTAGCGCCATGACCACCTTACCCTAAGGAAGCTCTGAACGAATCGTTTGTCAGCGAACGTTTCCTCTCGCTTGCTTCAAAACTGCCATGAGCGAAGAAAAACAGTGCATT
>JAHXHT010000018.1 GCA_025656435.1 Candidatus Thiodiazotropha sp. (ex Gloverina cf. vestifex)
TCGGGGCATAACGGCTGTCGCGTTGGCGAGTCGATTTTGGGGACTCGGATGTCCCAAAATCTTTCACGAGGTAGCGACACGCTTGCAGTGTACTGTTAGTGGCGGCATCGATGACCGTACAGGCGGGGCATCGGGATCGTTATCAGGATACCGCCAAAGTCATCGAAGCTGAACCGGTCTATCGTACCGTTGAGATCTCCCGCCCGGAACGCGAATGCTGGGATGAAGAGGTGAGCCATCACCATGCTGGCAACAGGAGCCACACTGGCACGATACTGGGTGGCATTATTGGTGGTGTGGTGGCCAATAAGATCAGCTCTGGACGAGGTCGTGGTAAAGATGTGGCTACGGTCGCAGGTACGCTGTTGGGCGGTTCTATCGGTCGCGATATTAGCCGTCAGAAAAGCGGGGGATACTATACGACTTCCGTGGAACGTCGCTGCGAGGTGACCCAGCATACGACCTATGAAGATCAACTGGTCGGTTATGATGTAACATACCGTTATAAAGGACGGCTGTTTACCACCCGCACAGCAGAGCATCCAGGTAAACGGATTCCTGTCGTGGTCGATGTCAGGCCCGACAGGTCATATTGATACTGAGGGCATAGTACGCCCAAAATCCATCTGAAGGGCGGAAAATGGCCTTCAGGTGAACAAAAAACGGTGAAATGCACTGTTTTTCTTCGCTCATGGCAGTTTTGAAGTAAGCGAGAGGAAACGTTCGCTGACAAACGATTCGTTCAGAGCTTCCCTAGCGGAGCGGTTGCGTAAAGAGGGTTATACAGTAGGTGCCGCAGCCGATGGTCGAGACGGACTCTTTCTCGGGCGTGAGTATGCGATGGACCTGGGTGTCATCGACATTGGTCCGCCCGAGCTCTCAGGCATTGAGGTGATCCGGGAGCTGCGTAAGCTGGACAAGCACTTTCCTATTCTCATCCTAACTGCGAGGGGTAATTGGCAGGATAAAGTGGAGGGTCTGGAGGCTGGGGCGGACGACTATCTGGTCAAACCCTTCCATGTGGAAGAGCTGCTGGCCAGACTCAATGCCCTGCTGCGGCGATCTGCCGGTTGGTCGCAACCGGTTATCAATGGCGGTCCCGTGGTGCTCGATACCCGTTCCCAGAGTGTCAATCTGGATGGATCACCTGTCGATTTGACTGCCTATGAGTACAAGGTGCTGGAGTATCTTATGCTGCACGCGGGTGAGGTGGTCTCCAAGAGCGATCTTACCGAGCATATCTATGAACAGGACTGGGACCGGGATAGCAATACCCTGGAAGTATTCGTACGCCGTCTGCGTAAGAAGCTTGATCCAGAGGGCAGCTACAAGCCGATTGAAACTCTGCGTGGCCGCGGCTACCGCTTCGCACTCGAATGCAAACGATGAAGAGGCAGACCCAGGCGCCATGGGACTGATCCGCCGTCTCTCCATTCATCAACGTCTATTATTGGCTGCCAGCCTGGTGTTGACGGCTTTTCTCGGATTCACTGGTTTCGCCCTCGATAAGGCCTTCCGCTCCGCCACAGAAGAGGCGCTGCAGGCCAGACTCTTCAGCAGTGTTTACGCACTGTTGGCAGCTGCGGAAGAGGATTCGGAGGGCATGCTGTCAATGCCTGAAGCGCTGACTGATCCCCGCTTCAATCGACCGGACTCAGGTCTTTATGCCTTGGTCTCGGGAAGAGAGGCTGCTTACCGTTGGCATTCGGGTTCTGCACTGGGACGAAATCTTGCTATTTCCCAACTGGTAGAGCCCGGACAATCAATGATACAAAAGGATGATCTGTCGGCAGGTGAGGCAGTGATGAGTCTCAGCTTCGGTGTTGTGTGGGAGGATTTCTAGGGACGCGAGTTGGCTTATACGCTGACTGTGGCAGAGGACTTAAAACCCCTGACCGAGCAGATTTCAGCCTTTCGAAATAGTCTGTTTTTCTGGCTGGGTGGCGCTGCCCTGTTGCTTTTGTTGGCGCAGGGTTGGGTTTTGCGATGGGGGCTGACTCCTCTGCGCCAGGTTGCGGAGGGCCTGACAGATATCGAGTCGGGTCGATCTCAGCAGTTAAAGGGAGAGTTTCCCAAGGAGTTAAGCCCGCTGACCTCCAACATCAACTCACTGATTCGCCATGCCACAACGCGCCAGCAACGCTACCGTGACAGTCTGGGGGATCTTGCCCATAGTTTGAAAACCCCACTGGCGATACTTCAGGGGCTGGCCGATCAGACGACTCCAATGCAGGCAGAAGAACAGCGCCTGCTTAACGAGCAGGTGACACGCATGAACCAGATCGTGGGTCATCAACTGCAGTGGGCTGCTGCCTCCGGTCGAACCTCCCTGAGCCTTGTGCTCCCTGTAAAACCGGTGGTAGAACGTATTGCTCAGTCCTTACAGAAAGTTTATGCCGACAAGGCCATAGAGTGGCAGCTCGATTTACCCTATAGCTTGGCTTTTCAGGGCGACGAAGGTGATCTGATGGAACTGTTGGGGAATTTGATGGAGAACGCCTGTAAATATGGCGCAGGCAGGGTCAGAGTGAGCGGAGCCCAGCTCAATGAGCTATGCCTGACAATTGAGGACGATGGCCCGGGAATCGCCACTGAGCGAGCAGAAGATGTGTTGCAAAGAGGACATCGTGCTGACCAGCAGCTCCCCGGGCAAGGTATAGGACTAGCCGTCGTTCTGGATATCGTCACCGCTTACAAGGGTAAGTTATTGATTGGTAGTTCAGAAACCCTCGGTGGAGCTGAAATGACACTTTCACTGCCATCAGATAACTAACCCATCCAAACCAATCACAATATTCGGCATATACTTTGGGGATGGATTCGGACATTTTCATGCATCTTGAAAAGCGTTTGGGCTCGGTGCACGCTCGCCTGCGCATCGGCCTCGAAGAGGAGTCGATACCTAAGGTTTTTGGTCGCGGCTTTAATTATTTTCACCCGGAAAACTGGTACTCCAGTCATTCCCTGATGCGCAATATATTGAAGGCGACAGGCTTCTACTGGCGGGGAAGGGGAAACACACTTAAATTCAAAGTCACTGACAACACCATTCTGCTGCCTCATCTGCCGCCCGCATTTGACGGTTTTACCCTGTTGCATCTCAGTGATCTTCATGCCGATATGTATCCGCCCGCAATTCAGGCGCTGATCGACAGGATCGATGGCATGACCTACGATGCCGTGGTGCTGACCGGTGACTACAGGGCCTGGACTTTTGGTGAGTTCGAGCAGTCTATGGATGGCATGCGTTCTCTTTGCGGCGGTCTCAAGGGACCGGTGTACGGGGTGCTCGGCAATCACGACACCATCCGCATGGTGCCTGAACTGGAGGCCATGGGGATACAGATGCTGTTGAACGAGTCGGTGCCGTTACAACGGGATGATCAACAGATCCATCTGGCCGGTATCGATGATGCGCACTACTACAGGGTGGACAATATCGAGAAGGCTGCGGTGGAGATTCCCACCGAATCTGTGTCGATTCTGCTTTCGCACACCCCCGAAATCTTCAGACAGGCAGCCCGCGCCGGTTTCGATCTCTTCTTTTGTGGCCATACTCATGGTGGTCAGATCTGCCTGCCGGGGGGATTTCCCCTGACTCTGGATGCTCGCTGCCCGCGTCGTCTCGGTTCCGGAGCCTGGCGTCACGGAGAGATGCAGGGATACACTTCTGCAGGGGCGGGAACTTCCATTGTTGAGGTGAGGATCAATTGTCCGCCTGAGATAACCCTACATACCCTGAAAACTGCTACGCCTTAGGGCCTGTTGCCAGGCCCTAGTAGGGTCGACGACGCACCCCAATCAGAAAAAACAGCCAAGACAGTATCGGAACCACTACGGCAAATGCCGCGACCACGATCAATACCGACCACCAGGGTAGCGGGAAAACGGGTGCGATAAAGAGCAAGGGCACCAGGGACTCCGGTATCTGATCGAGACCAATGGCCTGGCTGCTGGGTGGATATCCGAGCCGGCGCTTGATGAAGCTGGCGATGAGATCCCCAAGCATGGCGAGCCCACCTATCATTGCACCCCAATGCCATTCGATACCCACTATTGGTGCAATAGCGGTCGTCAAGAACAGCGCGGCAACAAGTCCTCGCCACGTTTTCGATGCGCCTAGGATGGGCTGCCCCGAGGCTGTTTGCATACCGCCATCCAGGGGCCAGGTACAACAATCCCGCATCAGATGCCGGGCGATGATGGGTGCGCCATTCGCCACCACCAGCAATACCAGTAACTTGAATTCAACCTCCATCATCCCGGCTTCCGATTTGAGGTCTGGCTCAATCGTCGGAAATTCTCCAGGCGTTGGGGGGAGAGTTTACCTTCTGACATGGCTGCCCGGATGGCGCAATCCGGTTCATGTTCATGAGTACAATTGTGGAAACGACACTGGCCGATATAAGGGCGGAATTCAGGGAAACCTTGTTCAAGCTCTTCTCTGGTGAGGTTTGTCAGACGGAAACTGCGCACACCTGGAGAATCGATGAGTTCACCGCCCTGGTACAGGGTGTAGAGTGTTGCTGCAGAAGTGGTGTGGCGGCCGAGTCCGGTGGCTTGAGAAAGTATGCCGGTCTCCACGTCGTGTTCAGGCAACAGGGCATTGATTAATGATGATTTTCCGACACCTGACTGCCCCACCAGAATACTGGTTTCCCCCTTTAGCCTGTCGATCAATCCATCCAATCCATGCTCCCGCTTGGCGCTGACCCGTACAGTGGAATAACCGATAGTCTGGTAATGGGCGAGGTTTGCGTAAAACCTATCCGCCTGTGCACCCTCAAGCAGGTCGATTTTGTTGATCGCAATGAGTGGCTTGACCCGGATGATCTCGGCGGTAACCAGATATTGATCAAGTAGGTAACCACTGGGCTCCGGTTTTGGCGCCAGCACGACAACCAGTTGTGTCAGGTTGGCGGCCAGGGGTTTTTTGCGGCCGCTGTAATCGGGCCGGCTCAGTACGCTGTTTCTGGGCAACAGTGCGGTCACCACACCGCTTGCATCACCCGTCAGCTGAAAAATTACCCGGTCCCCACAGACAGGGTGGCCAATGTTCTGACGGGTTTGGCATTGGATGAGACTGCCAGTCTCATCTTCAACTCCCAGGGTGGCGCCATGGCGAATGATTACCCGGCCCTTGCTTGTATGCTCGCTATCCGCCCCGGCTAAAGACGCATTGGCTTGAGTTTCCTGCCTTTTACGACGTTTGTCCTGTATGGCTTGGATTCTGTTTTTTTGTTGTTTCGTGAGGCGGCGTTTAGCCATAAAGGACCCTGGGGGGATTTATTTGAATTTGTAGTACTCCTGATTCAGATAGGTTGCCGTATTATCTACTTCCTCGTCAAACCAGGTGAGTCCGAGCATCTGTTCACAGAAGCGGACCTGTTTGTGCAGACCGGGTAGGGAGGTCACCCGTCGGTCGGGCCGAGTATAGATTTCGCTGCCGTGACAACGCACACAATTCGTTTCAACCAATTCATGTCCCTGCTGCACATCGGCAGCCTGGATATTTGCACCAGCCGACAATGAGATGAAACCGGCGGCAAGAATGGACTTATTCATACAGGTGCTCCTTTAGCCTCTGCTTGTTGAGTAATATGCGCAATGCGGACTGATGCCGGGGGATGGCTGTCGTGAAACAGCGAATAGAGCGGGTCCGGTGTCAGGGTGCTTGCATTGTCTCGATAGAGTTTGACCAGCGCTTGAGTCAGAAACCCCCCACCAGCCTGCGTCACAGCATAGTCATCGGCCTGAAATTCATAGCGACGGGAGAGAAAACTGCCCAAAGGTGAGAGAAAGAGGGTAAACACAGGCAAAGTTAGCATGAACAGTAACAAAGCCGTGGCATCGGAGGGATGAGAGACACCCAGTCCGTTGTAGAACCAGTCTTGCTTTGAAAGCCAGCCGAGTAGCGCCAGCCCACCCAACGATAACACCGACATCAGTGCCATCTGTTTGAGAATATGGCGATGACTGAAATGCCCCAGCTCGTGGGCCAGCACAGCCTCCATCTCATCCACGGAAAGGGTTTTGAGCAGGGTGTCGAAAAAGACGATCCGCTTGTTCTTGCCGAAGCCGGTGAAGTAGGCATTTCCATGGCTTGATCGCTTGGAGCCGTCCATCACGAAGATGCCCTCACTCTTAAATCCACAACGGTTCAACAGGGCCTGTATTCGTTGCCGCATCTCGCCTTCATCCAGCGGTGAGAATCGATTGAAGAGCGGCGCGATGAGGCGTGGATAAGCCCAGGTGAGGGTGAGAGTGAACGCCATCCATACTGCCCAAGCGGCGAGCCACCAAGTGTCACCAGCGCGTTCCATCAACCAGAGAATGACCCAGAGTAGCGGGCCACCCAAAGCGATGCCCAGCACGGCACCCAACAATCTGTCTTTGGCATATTGCTGTGGCGTTGTTCTGTTGAAACCGAAGGCTGATTCGATACGAAAGGTTTGCACCAGACTCATCGGCAGTTCCAGCAGGCTATTAATGAAAAAGAACGAAAAGAAGAGCAGTAAACCGGTAGTCAGTCCGTTCCAGGCATAGGTTCTCCAGTAGCTGTCCAGGTATTCGATGCCGCCACCTAATGTCCAGAGTAGGAGCAGGAGGAACCCCAGAATAATCTCAATACGCGCCAGACGGCCCTTGCCCCGGGTATAGTCGGCAGCCTTCTGGTGAGCATCGAGCTCCACCTTCCCTGTAAAGGCCTGGGGTACGGCATCGCGATGATCCGCGACATGGGTAAGATGGCGATTGAGCAACCAGAGTTGCAGCAGGGTGCCCAGCACAAGCAGGGTCAGGAAGAGTTGTGTAAACAGGGGCATGTATCTTTAGATTTCCATCATTCGTTAAAGTTATTCACCCAGAATATCAAGGTTACCGGGTTATTAGACAGCAAGAATACAGTCTGTCTCTGCTTCCTGCTAGAATCTGCCCGCTAATCCAACACTACACTCGCTAAGGATTTACACATGCCCGTTGATGCCTCCAACTTGATCTGGATTGACCTCGAAATGACCGGGTTGGATACCCAGCAAGACGAAATCATCGAAATTGCCACAATGGTCACCGATGCCAATCTCAATATTTTGGCAGAAGGGCCGATGATAGCGGTCCATCAGCCACAACATATAATGGACGGGATGGACGAATGGAATCAGCGGCAGCACGGAAATTCAGGGCTCATCGAAAGAGTCAGGGCCAGTACCTTCAGCGAAGCTAAGGCTGAGACTGAAACCTTGGCATTTCTGAGAGAATTCGTACCGGAAGGCACCTCACCCATGTGTGGTAATAGTATTTGCCAGGACCGGCGTTTTCTGGCCAGAACCATGCCCCATCTTGAGGCCTATTTTCACTACCGCAATCTGGATGTCAGTACGCTG
Source organism: Candidatus Thiodiazotropha sp. (ex Gloverina cf. vestifex) (assembly GCA_025656435.1). Classification (GTDB taxonomy): domain Bacteria; phylum Pseudomonadota; class Gammaproteobacteria; order Chromatiales; family Chromatiaceae; genus Thiodiazotropha. Next base: position 7,383 of record JAHXHT010000018.1, read on the forward strand.
AAGGAGCTGGTGAATCGCTGGGCGCCATCACTGGCTGAGGGTTTCAAGAAAGCGGGCAAGCATCTGGCTATGGATGATATCCGTGATTCCATTGCTGAACTCAGATTCTACAAAGACCACTTTCTGCGTCTTCCTTGAGACAGATGAAGCGCCAGACTGGCATCGGTTGGTTCAACCGTCAGTTTTCTTTCTATCATTGGATTGTGCTTGGCTTCTGCGTCATCAACCTGCTCTTCTTTTCATTTGTACAACCCTTCCAGCCAGATGGAGAAGAGCTACTCTACAACCGGAATTTTACCCAGGGACTGAATAACTGGAAACTCGAGGGTGCAGCTTCCTCCATTGCGATCGAGAACGGTGTGCTGACAATAGATCATGGTGCCAGGCATCGATCGACAACGCTCTCACAATGTCGGCCTGCTAAGGATCTGCCAAGCCAACTGATGTTATCCGCCGAGGTGATGAGTCGTTCTGTCCTGCGGGGCGATAAATCCTGGCACGAAGCACGAATCGATCTGGTGGGATATGACAGTCGGGGGGAAGGAAACTACCGGGTAAAAACACGGCTGATCAGCTTGGAGGGTGATCGGGACTGGCGGCAATTTACCGGCGTGTTTCATACAGATGTCACTGCTGAGCAGCTTTGTGCTGAGATATCACTCTACTCGGCATCTGGTAGCTTTCTGGTCAGGCAGATTTCGTTACAGCAGGCTCAGAAGGTTCCACTCCATGGTTTGGGCAGCAGTCTGCTCATGCTGGGTTGGATTTTACTAGGTCTTTGGCTGGCAAAGGCAATGTTCAACTACTACCGAGAGCGTATTCAGGGACGCTATCTATTGTTGGTACTACCGATTGTGATTGCGGGAATACTCATGCCACATGAGGTCCGTTTGCAGATAGAGCAACAGATTCTCTCACTGTTCTCCCATGTGGGGCTTCAGCCAGAACCAACAATCTTGCTCAGGAGTGAGGGGACATGGGCATTGTGGCCCCAGTTGTGGGATCTATCGAAAATTTCACATCTGCTGGGTTTCATGCTTTTGGGAGGTATTCTGTTCAGCGAAAGGGGTGTAAATCCTGCGAGGATCATTTTCGGGCTTCTACTATTGGCTATAGCGACAGAACTCCTGCAGTATTTCGTCCCGGAGAGAACTCCCAGATTGAGCGACATGATGGTGGACAGCCTCGGGATATGCTTGGGATGGGCTTTGGGTTGGGTTCTCAGTCGGTTTTTTAGTCAGGGTACTCACCCAGCGTCTCAATAGACTTATTCTCCTAGAGCCGATTGGATTAGTGTTAACTGGCCCTAGTCCTCTCTTCGCAGGGTGGGGGACAGGTTGCCGGGGCCATTACACTACACACTCGGCAATCATCGCTGGTGTGATGAGGGCTTATCCCGCTGCTGGGCAAGCGCCCAGTTCACGTGTTCACGCACCAATGCAGAGGGATGGTCCAGATGTCTCTCCAGTGCCTCAATAACGGGAGATGAGCCAGGGGCATTACCCAGTGCAACAGCGATGTTTCTCAGCCATCGTTCATGCCCGAGACGGCGGATGGCCGAGCCAGCTGTTCGTTCAAGGAATTCTGCCTCACTCCAGGAAAAGAGCTGGATCAGGCTGGTATTATCCAGTTGATGGCGGGCCTGAAAGTCGTCTTCATCTGTGAGTTGAGCAAACCGGTTCCAGGGGCAGACTTGCTGACAGTCATCGCAGCCGAAGATACGGTTTCCCATTGCAGTTCTATACACCTCCGGTATCGCACCTTTGAGTTCGATGGTCAGATAGGAGATACAACGCCTGGCATCGAGCGTGTAAGGGGCGATGATTGCCTGAGTCGGACAGATGTCGATACAGGCCTTGCAGGTACCGCAGTGATCCTTCGCCGGGTTGTCTGGAATCAGTGGCAGGTCGGTATAAATCTCCCCCAGAAAAAACCAGGAGCCTGCTTCTTTTTCAATGAGATTGGTGTGTTTTCCGATCCAGCCGAGCCCGGCCTTTTGTGCCAGTGGCTTCTCCAATACCGGTGCTGAATCGACAAAGACGCGGTAATTGCCACCACAGATCTCCTTGCTGATGCGGTCAGCCAGACGCTGAAGCCGTTTTCGCAGGACCTTGTGATAGTCCCGACCAAGGGTGTAGCGAGAGACAAAGGCCTGCTGTGGATTCCGTAGGACTTGCTCAGAGAGCTGTTGGGGTTCTGGTAGATAATCAAGACGAACGGAGATGACGCTAATTGTACCGGGCAGCAATTCGGCAGGCCGGCTTCTTTTACTGCCATGTTGGGCCATGTATGCCATCTCTCCATGGTTTTCACTGGAGAGCCAGGCATTGAGCTGCTGCTCCGCCAACGATAGGTCGGTCTCGGTAATGCCGACGGCATCAAGGCCCAAGTCAATGCCCCAGTGCTTGATTCTACCTGTCAGTGCCTGCCAGTTGGTATTATTTTGGAAACTCGTCATCAGCTCACTATAACGGACAGGGTGTACTTACTGACAGTCTCTGGTACCCGTATGGGCTTCGCGGTATCTTTATCCTCTTTGATCCATAAGGACTGTGCTCGATGCGGGTTTTACCAACTACCGATGAATTGCCCTATGCGCTTTACACTGCGGCGCAGGTGCGTGAGTTCGATCGGATTGCAATCGAAGAGTTTGGCATTCCCGGTGCGGATCTGATGGAGCGGGCCGGTACACGGGCCTTCCACTGGATGCAGCAGCGCTGGCCGGCACTGAATGAGATTGTTGTCGTTTGCGGTATTGGCAACAACGGGGGCGATGGTTTTGTCGTGGCGCGTCTGGCGAAGGCAGCCGGTCTGCGGGTGCGGGTGTTGTTGTTGGATGATCCTCGAAAGCTTCAAGGCGACGCGCTATCCAAGGCAAACGCATGGATGGCGTCAGGGCAGGAGATTGAGTCTTTTGGCGGGTTGCCAGGTAAACCGGATCTGATCGTTGATGCTGTTCTGGGCACTGGCCTTGAACGAGAGGTGACCGATGGGTGGGCCATAGCGATCGATGATATCAACCGTCACCAGGCGCCGGTGTTTTCTATTGATATCCCTTCCGGCCTCAATTCGGATAGCGGAAAGGTGATGGGGACAGCCATTGAGGCTGCGGTAACACTCAGTTTTATCGCTCTCAAACAAGGTATGTTCACCGGACAGGGACCAGATTGTTGCGGTGAAATCGTATTTGATGCCCTGGATTTACCTGCGAGAATCTATTCGCGCCAACCGCTCGCCTCTCGGCGTATAGATTGGCAGAAAGTCTCTGATCAGCTACTTCCAAGACGACGCACAGCCCATAAAGGGGATTTCGGCCACCTGCTGGTAATCGGTGGTGGGCCGGGCTATCCCGGGGCTATCCGCTTGGCGGCAGAGGCTGCCGTCAGGACCGGGGCAGGGCTGGTTACGGTGGCGACCCATAGTGATCATGTTGCCACCTTGAATGTCGGTCGGCCTGAATTGATGTGCAGAGGTGTCAACGATATGGATGATCTGGCGCCTCTGATTCAGCATGCTACTGCCATTGTTTTGGGGCCTGGGCTGGGAAAATCTGATTGGGCAGAGCAAATCTATCTGGCGGCTACCGGCAGCGGCCTGCCGATGGTGGTCGATGCTGATGGTCTGAACTGGTTGACAAACCATCCGATCCGTCGAGACAACCGGATACTGACCCCCCATCCGGGAGAGGCGGCTCGTCTGCTGAGTATCAGTACTGCCGAGGTGCAGATGGATCGCTTCTCTGCACTTGAGGCACTGCAGAGGCGTTATGGTGGTGTGGTTGTACTCAAGGGTGCCGGTACGCTGATTACCGATGGCACACGCCATCCCCCGGCACTCTGCAGCGGTGGCAATCCTGGCATGGCAACAGGTGGAACCGGTGATCTTCTGGCGGGGGTTTTGGGTGCTCTGATTGCGCAAGACTATCCACAGCGTGAGGCGGCGGACCTCGGTGTCAGCTTACATGCGGCTGCAGGCGACAGGGCGGCCAAAGCTGGGGAGGTCGGTATGCTGGCCAGCGATCTGCTGCCTGAAATCCGGTCGTTGCTGAATCCGGAGATTGCCAGTGCTTGAACTGGAGGTTGTCGGCGAGAAAAGGCAGGAGACGCTCGGCCATGTTTTGGCAGAACTCATTGATCCTCCCTGTATTCTCTATCTCGAGGGGGACCTCGGTGCAGGAAAGACAACGCTGGCAAGAGGTCTCCTGCGGGGATTGGGTTATGACGGGAGAGTGAAGAGCCCAACCTATACACTGTTGGAACCTTATGAATTGGCGGATGTCTCTTGCCATCATTTCGATCTCTATCGGCTGGCAGATCCTGAAGAACTGACTTTTCTCGGTATCGAGGATCTGTTGCATAATGATTCCATTTTTTTGGTGGAGTGGCCGGAACGTGGAAAAGGTGTATTACCACCTGCGGATTGTGTACTCCAGATTCGCTATCTGGGTGATCGCCGGCAGGTAAACTTGATACCGGCGAGTGAGAAAGGTGTGCAATTAATCAATAACTTACAAAAGGTTTGGCAATTTGATTAAGGAGAATTTACAGAAAAATCTGCTATCATTCAGAAAACCTTGGATAAATGATTTTATCATGCTATTTTTTAGGTGACGTCCATCCATCAGGTTTTGGGGAAAATGAGGAAGCTTGTCATATTGCTGGTCGTGGTGCTTTGCTACAGTATGCCACTCGCGGCCAAACAGTCTGAAGTGAAAAGCTTGCGTGTCTGGTCTGCGCCGGACCATGTACGGTTGGTGTTCGATGCCGATGCCATGATCGGACACAAGATATTCACCCTGAAGGAGCCGCATCGTCTGGTTCTCGATCTGCAGAACACTACCTTGACGGAACATCTGCCGGATCCCACCAAAGAGAACAAGATCATAAAAGGCATGCGTACTGCGGCACGTAACAAAAATGATATCCGTGTGGTGTTCGATCTGGCCAATGCGGTAAGACCGAAAAGTTTTCTCCTGAAACCCAATCGTGAGTATGGCCATCGCCTGGTGGTCGATCTTTACGATCATAAGACATCAAGTAAAAAACGCACGACACCGGTAAAGACAGCCAAAGCCTCTGGTAAGCGTGATGTGGTGATTGCTATCGATCCTGGTCACGGTGGTGAGGATTCAGGTGCTCGTGGGCGCAAAGGGACATTCGAGAAGGATGTTGTACTGGCGATTGGTCGGCACTTGGTAAAAATGCTTAACCAGCAGAAGGGTATGAAGGCTGTTTTGATTCGCGATGGTGATTATTATCTTGGACTGCGTAAGCGAATTGCCAAGGCCAGAGAGCATCAGGCTGATCTTTTTGTCTCCATCCATGCCGATGCATTTAAGGACTCCAGGGTCAGGGGTGCGTCTGTCTATACCCTCTCGCGCAAGGGTGCATCAAGCGAAGCCGCACGTTGGCTGGCAGAACGGGAGAACAGTGCCGACTTAGTGGGGGGTGTCTCCTTCGAGGGTAAGGGGAATACGCTGATATCCGTATTGTTGGATCTCTCTCAGATCGGTTCTTTGCAAGCGAGTTCTGAAGTGGCTGATCGGGTGCTGGGTCAATTGAAGACCTTGGGAAAAACCCACAAACGCACCGTCCAGCAGGCAGGATTTGTGGTACTCAAGTCACCGGACATTCCGTCTATTCTGGTGGAGACCGCGTTTATCTCGAACCCGGACGAAGAGCGACGGTTGAGAGATCCGGCACATCAGAAAAAGATTGCCAAGTCACTCAAGAAGGGGATTGTCGACTACTTCAAGTTCCAGCCCCCTCCTGGTACCTGGCTGGCTGCGAATCAGGCCCGCAAACGGCCACGTAGCCATGTTATCTCCTCAGGTGATACGCTAATCGCTATCGCCAATCAGTATCAGGTCAGCGTCAAGCATCTGCGAAATGCCAACTCATTGAAGAGCGACACCATCAGAATCGGTCAGGTGCTACATATTCCGGGTAGCTGATAGCCCAGCTGACTCTCGCCATAGCCCAAGCGCCCACAGAATGGCACAATGGGCTCCCCACATTTTTTATGTCATTGCCTGGTGACTCAAGCAGGCAGATAAACACCCGTCCAAATAACTTGTTGAACCAGCATGCCGATTCGTAGACTCCCCAATCAACTGGTCAATCAAATTGCCGCAGGTGAAGTGGTAGAGCGTCCGGCATCCGTCGTCAAGGAACTGGTTGAGAACAGTCTGGATGCGGGTGCGCGACGAATTGAGATAGAGATTGAGCAGGGCGGCACCAAGCTGATCAAGGTGCGTGACGATGGGGTAGGAATCCCTTCACAGGAGCTGGCGCTCGCTCTCTCCCGTCATGCCACCAGTAAGGTCAGCTGCTTTGAAGATCTCGAATCGATCAAAAGTATGGGGTTTCGAGGGGAAGCGCTGCCAAGTATTGGTTCAGTCTCTAGATTGCGTTTGATCTCTCAGCACCAGGAGAGCGAGGCGGCCTGGGAGGTTCTCTGCGACGGGGAGGATAATGCCACCGAGCCGAAACCTGCGGCACATCCTCAGGGCACAAGCATTGAGGTAAGGGATCTTTTCTTCAATACACCTGCCCGCCGTAAGTTTCTGCGCAAGGAGAAGACTGAATTCGGTCATATTCAATCTCTGGTTCAGCGATTGGCACTGGTCCGGTTCGATGTGGGTTTTATCCTGACGCATAATCGGAAAGCGGTACTCTCTCTGCCGCCCTGTGATAGCCGCCCGGAGAGGGAAGCGCGAATTGGTGAGTTACTCGGTGCGGTATTCCTGGAAAACGCAATCTATATTGAGGAGCAGGCCGCTGAGCTGACGCTGGGCGGTTGGGTTGCCAAGCCCGCTTTCTCACGCTCACAGGCAGATATGCAGTACTTCTATGTGAATCAACGCATGGTCAGAGACAAGCTGGTGACCCATGCGGTGAGGCAGGCTTATCAGGACGTGCTCTATCACGGACGACATCCCGCGTACCTGTTGTTTCTCTCCCTGGACCCACGCAAGGTGGATGTAAATGTTCATCCGACCAAGCATGAGGTGCGATTTCGTGATTCCAGGTCTGTGCATGATTTTCTCTTTCGCGGACTACACAGCGTGCTTGCACAGACCCGACCACAGGCAGCCGTGGGGGAAGCTGAAGAGAGCATGAAGGTGGGTGCCTTCTCTCAGTCAGAGACGGTGGCCGACCAAGGGATGCCTCAGCAGCAGCAATCTATGAATTGGCGAGTCAGAGAACGACCCGGGTCCTATCAGGCCTGTTTTCGTGCGCAGCAACCGGTCTCGGTGCCCGGTCTTTCCGATAGTGAGAGTCTGAACTCTGATGCGTCGCAGGGGATGCCTCCGCTAGGTTATGCGATGGCCCAGCTTCATGGTGTCTACATCCTGGCGCAGAATCACTTAGGCCTTGTGTTGGTCGATATGCATGCCGCCCATGAGCGCATTACCTATGAACGATTCAAGCAGACCTATCGTCAGGGTGGCATCATCAAGCAGCCACTTTTAGTGCCGGTGACAGTCGCGGTAAGTGGTCATGAAGCCGATCTGGCTGAATCGCAAACAGAGACGTTGGCCTCTATCGGGATTGAGATCAGCCGGATGGGTCGGGATTCACTGGCTATCAGAGGGATACCCGCACTCCTGCAAGGTGCTGATGCAGAGAAGCTGCTAAGGGATCTGTTAGCAGATCTCGCCGAGCATGGAGAGAGTCGACGACTGGACGATGAGATAGATGGCGTACTGGCAACCATGGCCTGCCATGGGTCCGTACGGGCCAACCGGAAGCTGACACTGGACGAGATGAATGCCCTGTTGCGAGAGATGGAGCGGACAGAGCGGGCCGATCAGTGCAATCATGGTCGCCCAACCTGGGTACAGTTCTCCATGAATGAGCTCGATCGATTTTTTCTGCGAGGGCGCTGAGGGTGGATGAGTCTCAGCCACTAGCGGTATTTATCATGGGGCCGACGGCCTCGGGTAAAACTGATCTTGCTGTCGAGCTGGCCAAGCATCTGCCATTGGAGATTATCAGTGTCGATTCCGCACTGGTCTACCGGGGTATGGATATCGGTACGGCCAAACCCGATGATGCGCTCTTGCGAGAGGTTCCCCATCGCCTGATAGACATCAGAGATCCCGCTGAAAGCTATTCAGCAGCCGATTTTCGAGAAGATGCGTTGAGGGAGATGAGTGAGATTACACGTAGTCATCGAATCCCTCTGTTGGTGGGCGGTACCATGCTCTATTTTAGTGCGCTGGCACTGGGGCTATCGGATCTGCCCAAGGCTGATCCTGCCGTACGAGCCCGTTTGGAGAACGAACTGAGTGAACAGGGATTGGCGAAACTGCATGAGCGCTTGAAAGCCTCTGATCCGGTAGCCGCAGGGCGCATTCACGAGAATGATCCACAACGCATTCTACGTGCACTTGAAGTCATAGAGATCACGGGCCGTCCCCTATCTGAGCTGCAGGCCGAGAATAAGAGAGAACCACTACCGTATCGGGTACTGAAGCTTATACGAGCACCAGAAGATCGCGCATTACTGCATCGGAGAATCGAGCAGCGATTTCATCAAATGCTGGTGGCAGGTTTTGAAGATGAAGTCAGGGGACTGTTGTCACAGGGGGAGCTGAGTCCATCTCTCCCCGCCATGCGTTCAGTGGGATATCGACAGATGTTGAACTATCTTCTCGGAACGTGTTCTAGGGGGGAGATGATTGAGCGTGCCATCATTGCTACAAGGCAGTTGGCCAAGCGACAGTTTACCTGGTTAAGGGCAGAAACCGATGCGCATTGGCTCGATGAAGGAGGGGATGTACAGCAGCAAGCAGTCGCTCTGATTCAGCGACATATTCATGGGGAAAACGAGGTCGAAAGCCGGCTTCTCGAATTTAATGATAGAAATTCTCATTAAATGGTATTTAAATATTGAATACCGGGTAAAAAACTTTGTGCTAAACTTTGTGCTGCAGCGCGGTATTTTTTTAGTATTTTATTGTTAATACTTGTTTTTAAAGCTTTTTCTACGATCACAATAAGGAGAATCTCAATGTCTAAGGGGCAAAGTTTACAAGACCCTTTTCTGAATGCACTGCGGAAGGAACGTGTGCCTGTCTCTATTTTTCTTGTTAATGGGATTAAATTACAGGGGCAGATTGAGTCTTTTGACCAGTTTGTGGTGCTGTTGAAGAACAGCGTCAGCCAGATGGTCTACAAACATGCCATCTCGACGGTCGTACCGGCGAGAAATGTTCGTTTTCAACAGCCCAATGGGCAATCAGAAGATACTGAACCCCCAACATCCACATCCAGCCCCGGAAATTTCTGACGCCGGATGCCAGACAGATCGGACACACCCTAGAACGGGTGTGTCCGGTAAGACTCAGTCAAGCCTAGCCATCAGTATCCCCACTACGTATGTTTGAGCGTCCCAAATCGGGTGAGCGTGCCATTCTGGTACATATAGATTTTGCCGGTGACTCTGATCCGGATGAGATTCAGGAGTTTAAGGATCTCGCCGCTTCTGCCGGTGCAGAGGCTGTGGCCTTTCTTGGTGGTAGTCGCCAACATCCTGATCCCAGATTCTTCATTGGCAGGGGAAAGGCGGAGGAGATCAAACATACGGTTTTGGCAGAAAAAACCGAGCTGGTAATTTTTGATCACGATCTGTCTCCCAGTCAGGAGAGAAACCTGGAACGGGAGTTTGATTGTCGTGTGATTGACAGAACAGGATTAATCCTCGATATCTTCGCCCAGCGGGCAAGGTCGTTTGAAGGTAAATTGCAGGTCGAATTGGCACAATTGCAGCATCTATCGACGCGCCTGGTCAGAGGCTGGACCCACCTGGAGAGACAGAAAGGCGGTATCGGACTGCGTGGGCCTGGCGAGACCCAGCTGGAGACAGACCGTCGTCTGCTCAACCAGCGGATTGAACAGATAAAGAAGCGTTTGAAGCGTGTCGACTCACAGCGTGAACAGGGCAGGCGGGGCAGAGAGAAAGCGGATATCCCTACGGTTTCTTTGGTGGGTTATACCAACGCGGGTAAGTCCACCTTGTTCAATACCCTGGTCGGATCGGGTGTTTATGCCGCAGATAAGCTCTTTGCGACACTTGATCCCACACTGAGACGACTGGATCTTAAGGGTGAGGGTCCTGTGGTCATTGCCGACACGGTGGGCTTTATCAGCCATCTTCCTCACGATCTCGTAGCGGCTTTCAAGTCAACACTTCAGGAGACCACCGAGGCCTCGTTGTTACTCCATGTCGTGGATGCTGCCAGTCCTCAACGTGCCACTTGTATATCGGAAGTGAATGATGTCTTGCAACAAATTGGCGCTGAAGGGGTCCATCAGATCGAGGTCTTCAATAAAATCGATCTGCTGGAAGGTAAGGCGCCAGGTATCGATCGGAATGAAGACGGGCAGGTCATTCGAGTCTGGCTCTCGGCTATTACTGGTGAGGGTATTGATCTCCTACAGCAGGCGTTGGGCGAGTTTTTTCGCCACAACCACATCCGTCAGAGACTTAAATTACCGCCAAAAGAGGGCAGGCTGCATGCACTACTCTATGAGCGTGGATCGGTGCTATCTGAACACTGTACTGATAGTGGTGGCTGGCTGATGGAAATGGATATGTCGGAAAGAGAATTTCTACGTCTGCTGAAAGAGGTGCCGGAGTTGTTGCATTGTTGTGTTGACTAGTCTCCCTACTCTGAAAATGACCAATTCATTCGCTGATCGCCATGGAAGGCTGAAAGCCGAGGCGATTAGTCCCCGATAGGCGTAGGCGCGGTTGTATGGCCGTAATTGTGACT
>JAHXHT010000019.1 GCA_025656435.1 Candidatus Thiodiazotropha sp. (ex Gloverina cf. vestifex)
TTGTTTGCTTCATGGGGTCTATATAATGATTGGCCTAGAATGTGCACCATTATCCCTCAATCGATGGATTCGTTCAGAGCTTCCCTAGTAGCGCTGGCCTGGATGCAGAGTTATGTGCGTGACCCGGCACAGCGGGAATTGCTCTATGAGCTGGATCTGGCACGGGAGCATCTGCTGGCGTCGGCGCCGGAAGCGCCAACCACCGGATTGGTGGACAAGTCCTATGCGAATCTCTTGAGAATGTGGGGGGATGTGTAGATTGCGTTTGGTGTGGTAGAACCACACCCTACTGAGATAATGTAGGGTGTGGCCCTGCTACACCGATGGCAGATGACCGACTGACGGTCAGCACCCGTGTGGAATTAATAACCGCCCTTTCGTTTGGTCTCCGGTAAGCCTGCAACCTTACTGGCCTGTTTGGCAGGACCTTTCGGGAAGTGGATGTAGAGGGCTTTGGCATCCACCTTGCCTTCGTCGGTCCAGACACCCTTGAAGTGTTTGACCATGTGGCGCTCATTAGGCTGGTTGCCGCCATTGTTTAAATATTCGTCACGCAGATAGTTGACGATTTCCCAAGCCTTCTCTGACAGGCTGACACCCTCAGCTTCGGCAATGGCCCTGGCCACATCTTCACTCCAATCGGCCTGATCGACCAGGTAGCCGTTGGCATCGGCCTCGATGGATTTACCGTTTACTTCATATGCCATTAGATCTCTCCTTTCAAACAAAAAAACAATCTGACAGGTCATTTCAGCCCGTCCGTTCAAGATTTATGCTCTTCTCGGCGCGGTATCTTATACAGTCTTGTGTGGAACAAACAAGCCAAACCCGCGGTTGCGCAGAGGACCCATGCCGTGTTCCTGAAGGGTGACGGCGTCATCCACAGAGAGTCCCGCAACCATCAGGCTAAGTGTTGTCAGTGGACCTTTCGGGGTGGAAAAAGTCGTGCCTTTGCCGCATAGCACCTTTTTGAATCGTAGATTGAGCGCTTGCAGAGATGCCACGGATGACTGTAAAAACGCATCTTCATCCTGACCTGTTTCAGTGACTACGTGACGGCAATAGAGCGTCGTTGTCATGCTGAGGCGTCGTGTGTGTGATTCGCCGATCTGCATTGGGTTACCGGCAATATCCAGCGTGACGCTGGTGAGTGCCGATGCATCATCGATACGTTCGTTGGGCAGGCGAAGTATCAGCGGCGTACGGCGGGAGAGATAGAGTGTCTCCTCTCCTTCACTGGGGCGTTCCCAGCCATTACCGGAGTCGGCGCCATATATCAGGTGCAGGCCGCTTTGTTGCTCCTCGCTGAACCAGGGCAGTGCCGCTTGTATCGCTTCGGAGAGGGGCCAGGCATGGTCGACAGGGAGGGTGGGGCACTTGATCTTGAAGATCAGGTCGAGCACATTCTCAGGCACCACGTAATGCTCTTGATCTATGTCTTCCTGCCAGAACATCGTTGTCACCTTGATTACTGAACGTCCGCCGGAATCTTGGCTCGCAGGTCGTCGCGTTCGAACCACCAGCCATCTTCAACGATCACATCCAGCATTTTTGCCAGCCGCGGCAGAAACTTTGCAGGGTCGTCCAATTCCATACGCTCAACCCAGAAATCGAAGATTTCCTGCTCCTCTACCTGACTGTGGCGCCTTGCGACCTGACCAAGTAGTTGGTTGGTGAAAAATTTGAGCGATTCCCGGTCGGGACCCTTGGCCCGAATATCGACAATGTAGCAGGCTGTGACAGCCGCTACGGCGGCGCCATCGGAGTTGTCGGGGGTCTCGTCGACTAAGTGCTGAAGCATCGCCACGCTGAGCTCGGGATCGATGGGGAAAGTTACACCAAGCCAGATACCGTGGGCCAGTGCCCTGATAGCATCCGTCTGTTCCGACTGGTAGATAATGTCGCAAGCCTCAACTGCACGCAGCCAGAGTTCTTCGGCAAGGGCTTGATCGAGGATTGTCCTGGCAAGTTCCCATGCCTCCTGCTGCCGGTGCAGATCGAGCAGGATATAGCCGGACTCCAGGCTGAGTTCGAGTCGCCTGTCGGTTGGGGTGTCTTCAGGTAGAGCGGACAGTTCGTCACGTTTTTCGTCCAGGCGGATCTCCAGCAGCTTGCTGGATTTAACCGCATCCTCAGAACTCTCGTTGTCGCCAATGAAGGCTTCTGACTCTAGGTACTTCACAATGGTCTTCTCGTCTGTATGACTTCTCAGGTAAAGGTCGCTTCCAGGCGATCTTCCCAATTATCCGGGGTGTCATTGAAAGGGGGTTTGACGTCGATGCGGAAGAAGATCTCTGTTTTAGATCTCTCCTTCACAACCTCAAGCAACGCTTCGAAACTCTCTGTCTCCGGGTGTTGCATCATAATTTCACTCAAATAAAGCATGGCAGATAGTCCGATTATGGTTGGCGTAATGACCGTGGAAATACGCAGTAAATTGGTCAAGTATTACTATTGAACAACATGCGACAGTTTTGATCAAGTGCTCCGCTAGACGAAGTCTATCGGTAAAACAGTCCCTAACAAAAGTGGGGGTATTATGTGAGTATTAGAAATGAATTATTAACTTTAACTATATGATTTATTGATGTTAATTATAAATATTTTTGGAGAAAATGAGCGAAAAACAACAAAAATATATCCCAAAGGGGATAGTCATTAATATCTCTTTACCCCCCCATTGGAAGGGTATTGGTCTGCATTAGGAAACTCTAAAATTTCGTGCCAGTAGAGACAGGCTCGTCAGCTTGTTGCGGTTTCGGAATACAGGTCTTCAGCCCGATTTTCCATGCCTTAGTGTTTTGTGCATTGCACAGCAGGGGTAAGGAAACAGACAAAGATCTGAATAAAACGACCATTGGGAGAAAGAGTGATGGCAAAACAGATGCATGATACCCCCATGCTTGACCAGTTGGAGAGTGGCCCCTGGCCCTCCTTTGTCACTGGCCTCAAGCGCCTCGCCAAAGACAACGATATGATGGTTGACCTGCTGGGTCAGCTGGAGACCTCCTACGAGACCCGTAAAGGCTACTGGAAAGGTGGTACTGTCGGTGTCATCGGCTATGGTGGCGGTATCATTCCCCGCTTTACCGAACTTAAAGGCGACGACGGTGAAGCACTGTTTCCAGCTGCTGCTGAGTTTCATACGCTACGTATCATGCCGCCTCCAGGCATGCACTACGATACCAACACCATCCGCAAGATGTGTGATATCTGGGAAAAATACGGTTCAGGCCTGATTGCATTCCATGGTCAGTCCGGCGACATCATGTTCCAGGGCTGTTCAACAGATAACGTCCAGCCTGCATTTGATGCGCTGAACGAAATGGGCTTTGATCTGGGTGGTGCTGGCCCGGCTGTACGTACCGGCATGTCATGCGTAGGCGCTGCCCGTTGCGAGAACTCTTGCTTCGATGAAGGCCGCACCATGCGTATGCTGGTGAATAACGCTCTCGACGATATGCATCGTCCGGCGCTGCCTTATAAGTTCAAGTATAAAGTATCCGGTTGCCCCAATGACTGCATGAACTCGGTGCAGCGTGCTGATCTGGCGACCATCGGTACTTGGCGCGATGACATGAAAGTTGATCAGGAAGAGGTCAAGAAGTTTGTCGCAGCACGCGGTCGTAAGTACACCATCGACAACGTCATCACTCGCTGCCCAACCAAGGCTCTGTCTCTTAATGATGATGACACACTAACCGTAGACAACCCCTCCTGTGTACGTTGCATGCACTGCATCAATGTTATGAACAAGGCGCTGTCTCCCGGTGACGACAAGGGTGTCACTCTGCTGTGTGGCGGTAAGCGTACCCTGAAAATCGGTGATCTGCTGGGTACCGTGATCGTGCCTTTCCACAAGATGGAAACTGATGAGGATTTTGAGTGGCTGGAAGAACTGGCAACTGAGATCCTGGACTTTTTCGCTGAAAATGCGCTTGAGCACGAGCGTACCGGTGAGATGATCGAGCGTATCGGCTTGGTCAACTTTCTGGAAGGTGTCGGCTTGGAGATCGATCCGAATATGATCGAACGTCCGCGCATGAATCCTTACGTCCGTATGGATGATTGGGACGAAGAAGCAGCCAAGTGGGCTGAGCGGAAGGCTCAGTAATCCAGTTCTAGATATTCATGGGGGTAGCGGGTTCGCCCAGCTGCCCTTTAAAACGAATCAATTACCCTATTTTTTTGGAGGTAGGTATGTCGGAACCCCGTATGCCGATTGAGAGTGGCGTCCCAGAGATGGATGCCTACTTGCACCCAGTCCTGAAGAAAAACTACGGCCAGTGGGCTTGGCACGAGCGTCCCCGCCCCGGTGTTCTGCATCATGTGGCCAAGAGTGGCGATAGCGTCTGGACGGTACGTGCCGGTACGCAGCGTCAGATGGATCTCTATACCATCCGTAAGCTGATGGATATCGCTGACGAGTTCGCCGAAGGCTATGTCCGTTTCACCATTCGCTCCAATATCGAATACATGGTGAGCGAAGAGTCTAAGGTTCAACCGCTGATCGAAAAGCTGGAATCCGAAGGCTTCCCGATCGGTGGTACCGGTAACTCGGTTTCCATGATCTCTCATACCCAGGGTTGGTTGCACTGCGATATTCCGGGTACTGATGCCTCCGGCGCCGTGAAAGCGTTGATGGACGATCTGTATGACGAGTTCGTTAAGGAAGAGATGCCCAACCGTGTGCGCCTCACTACCTCATGCTGTCAGATCAACTGTGGTGGCCAGGGCGATATCGCTATCAATATCCAGCACACCAAGCCACCCAAAATTGACCACACTCAGGTTGCAAACGTGTGTGAGCGTCCCTCGGTCGTGGCTCGTTGTCCGGTTGCTGCTATCCGTCCCGCAATGGTTAACGGTAAGCCTTCCCTGGAAGTGGACGAGAAGAAATGCATCTGTTGTGGTGCCTGCTTTCCGCCTTGTCCGCCGATGCAGATCAACGATCCGGAACATTCAAAATTCGCGATCTGGGTGGGTGGTAAGAACTCCAACGCACGTTCCAAGCCGACCTTGCATAAGTTGGTAGCTGCCGGTGTGCCAAATAACCCACCCCGCTGGCCTGAAGTCTCTGCAGTCGTGAAGCAGATTCTGGCTGCCTATAAGGATGATGCAAAGGACTGGGAGCGTATCGGTGAATGGGCTGATCGAATTGGCTGGCCTAAGTTTTTCGAAAAGACCGGTCTGCCATTTACCAAGTATCACATCGACAACTGGCGTGGTAGTCGTAACAACCTGAATACCTCTGCGCATATCCGCTTCTAAAAATCCGGACAACGTAAAGGCAAGTAACAGGAAGGTCTAACTGATGAAATTCGCGATTCAGGTAAATGAGGGTCCCTATCAGCATCAAGCGACGGACTCGGCATACCAGTTCACAAAGGCCGCGTTAGAAGCAGGGCATGAGATCATGCGTATCTTCTTCTACCACGACGGCGTCAACAACGGTACGAATTTGACCACACCTCCACAGGATGATCGGAATGTCGTCAGCCGTTGGTCCGAACTGGGCAAGCAATACGATCTCGATATGGTGGTTTGCGTGGCAGCCGCACAGAGACGAGGTATCGTCGACGAAGGTGAGATGCAGCGCAACGGCAAGGACGCACAGAACATTGCCGAGGGCTTTCGTATCTCTGGGCTGGGTCAGCTGATCGAAGCGGGCATCCAGTCGGAGCGTCTTGTGGTTTTCGGTGACTAAGCTTAGGGGTTGATGATGTCTGAACAGATTAAAAAATTCATGTACGTCAATCGTCGTGCGCCCTATGGCACTATCTATGCCTGGGAGTCGTTGGAAGTCGTATTGATTGGAGCAGCATTCGATCAGGATGTTAGCTTGGCCTTTATAGATGACGGTGTCTATCAGCTGATCAAAGGTCAGGATACTGCCGAGGTGGAGATGAAGAATTTCTCACCTACCTACCAGGCACTTGGGGACTATGACGTCACCAAGTTGTTTGTCGAAAAGGAGTCGCTGGAGGAGCGGGGGTTGACGCTGGAAGATCTGATGCCTCTGACATACGAAGACGAGGATGATGACTGGGCAGAGAAGGATTCCATCCGATTGGTAAGCCGCGCTGAATTGGCGGACATCATGGATGAGCAAGACGTCTTTTTCAGTTTCTAAGTCGGAGTTACGAGTATGAGTATCTTACACACCGTCAATAAATCACCCTTTGAGAAGTCTTCCATGGACAGCTGTCTGGCTTATGCCAATGAAGGCAGTGCGGTCCTGATGTACGAAGATGGAATCTATGGTGCGATCAAGGGCACTGCTGTTGCAGATAAAATTTCTGCATCTAGCGGCGTAAAATTTTACGTGTTGGGTCCGGATCTTAAGGCGCGAGGTGTCGCCGAAGATAAGGTCGTTGATGGCATCGAAATCGTGGACTACGCCAAGTTTGTCAGCCTCGCTGCAGAGAATGACAAAGTACAGGCCTGGGTCTGATTGTTTAACTGAATAACTTTCAACTCTATTGGGAGAGAAAATATGGCTATCGAAGCTAACGGTAAAACCTTCGAAACTGATGAAGAGGGTTACCTGACCAACCTGGCCGAATGGGAGCCTGCTGTGGCCGACGCAATGGCAGCAGAAGATGATCTGCCGCTGACCGATGAACACTGGGAGATTCTCAACTTCCTGCGCGAGTACTATGAAGAGTACCAGATTGCTCCTGCAGTACGTGTCTTGACCAAAGCTGTTGGTAAAAGACTGGGTAAGGAAAAGGGTAACTCCAAATACCTCTATGCCCTGTTCCCCTACGGACCAGGTAAGCAGGCGTGCCGTTTCGCCGGTCTGCCTAAGCCTACTGGCTGCATCTAAGTAATTGTGTTGTCGGTGGGTGGCCATTCGCCACCCACCGTACACCTGACTACTCATCGAGGAACGCAGGATTATGTCATCTGTCTACGCGTTGCTATTTATATTAGCGACCTTAGTGCTTGTTCTTGGCCTGGCAAGAAAGATTGTTCAGTACGCCAAGACACCTGCGCCATTAAAGATTCCGACAACGCCGGCACCCGTGACTCGATCCGGTGTGGTCATGCGACTGTTCCGTGAAGTTGTGCTCTTCGAGAGCCTGTTCAAAAGCACCAAGTGGACCTGGGTTTTCTCGTGGATGTTTCACATGGGACTCTTCCTGGTCTTAGCACGCCATGTGCGCTATTTCATTGACCCGGTCTGGCTGCCTATCGAGCTCATACAACCATTTGGTAAGTACGCGGCGTTTGCCATGATCGCTGGTCTGGCAGGATTGCTGATCCGAAGAATTTTCGTTGATCGCATCCGCTATATCTCCTCGCCTTCAGATTATCTATGGCTGCTCCTGCTGATTGTTATCGGCATGAGCGGTGCAACTATGACCTTTGTTATTCACACTGACGTGGTTGCTGTTAAACAGTTTTTTACTGGATTCTGGACTCTGAGTGGCGGCAATCTGCCCATGGATCCGATTCTGCTCGTACATCTGACGCTGGTTGCTGTACTCATGCTTCTGTTGCCTTTCAGCAAACTGTTGCATATACCCGGTGTCTTTTTCAGCCCAACCCGTAATCAAGTGGACAATCCTCGTGAGAAAAGACATTTGGTTGAGTGGGCTAGAAAACTTGAAGATTAATAATTTAATCGCTTGGCCGATGAGGGCTGCAAATGGCTGGAGCTGAATTTAAAACACCGGAACTGAGCGAGTTTATCGAGGTTCCCAAACTGGTCGAAGGCACCATGGAGCATATCACTTGCTTCGTGGCCAAACCCGATCACCAGGAAGCACTGGGATTCCCCGGTGAAAAGGTGGAGAATTGGAAAGAGGTCGCCATCGATAAGATGGGTGATTTGTTGAGCCGCCATCGCTCGTTTCAGGTCTTCATGGATGCCTGCGTGAAATGTGGTGCCTGCACCGATAAATGCCACTATTTCCTTGGTACTCAGGACCCTAAAAACATGCCCGTCGGCAGGCAGGATCTGCTACGTAAGGTTTATCGTCGCTACTTTACCTTTGCGGGTAAATATTTTCCTAAGCTGGTAGGCGCAGCAGATCTAACGGAAGAGATCATCGACGACTGGTATAGCTATTTTCACCAGTGTTCACAGTGCCGCCGTTGTTCCGTCTTTTGTCCCTACGGTATCGATACTGCAGAGATCTCCATGGCGGCCAGAGAGATTCTCGACACCATTGGTGTGGGACAGAAGTACTGCAACGAGATTATCGGAAAGGTCCACAAGATCGGTAACAACCTGGGACTGCCGGGTCCTGCCATCGAAAACACCCTCGAAGGATTGGAGGAAGATGTCTACGAAGAGACAGAAGTAGCTGTCAAATACCCGCTGGATGTCAAAGGTGCCGATATCCTCCTGGTTACGCCGTCCGCAGATTTCTTTGCTGAACCCCATGTCGATGGGTTGATTGGATACGGCAAGGTGTTCCACGAAGCGGGTGTTAGCTGGACGCTGAGTACAACGGCATCTGAAGCCGGTAACTTCGGCATGTTCATCGGTAGCTACGAAAACATGCGACGCGTATCACTGCGTATCCGACAAGCAGCCCTGGAGTTGGGCGTAAAACGGATCGTTTTTGGTGAGTGTGGTCACGCCTGGCGCATTGCCTACAGTTTTCTGAATACGCTCGCGGGCCCATTCGATTTTCTCGATCCCGATTATCCGGTGCCGCAGCACATCTGCGAGTACACCCTGAACGAGATTGAAAAAGGTACGTTGGAACTCGACAAGTCAGAAAATGATGAAATGTCGATCACCTTCCATGACTCCTGTAACGTGGCGCGTGCCTCACGCATGGGTGACAAACCGGGGGGTCAGTTTGAGATTCCTCGTAAGGTCATCAAGGCAGTAGTCAACAACTACCACGACATGGAATGGGACACCATCCATGAGCGTACTTACTGCTGCGGTGGTGGTGGTGGCATATTGACGGATGACCTGATGGAGGTCCGCGTCAAGGGCGCTAAACCACGGATGTCCGCGTTCAAGAACGTAATGGAAGAGAAAGGTGTTACCCATCTTGCAGCGATCTGCGCAATCTGCAAAAGCCAGTTTACCAAAGTATTTCCCTACTACGGGATGGATATGTTCCAGATCGTTAGTGTTCATCAACTCGTCAGTAATGCGATTGTGATGAATAGGAAAACACCGCCGGAAGAAGCGCCAGGATATGGCGAAGATGACGACGAAGAATAGTATTCAAAAACTAGCGCAAACAATGACTCCTACCTTGAGTAGGGTACGACCAAGACAAGTACCGAAAGGAGACTGAAAATGGCAACTCCTAGTGAAGAGATGAAAAAACCGATCACCTGGCGTCGATACGAAGAGGGTGATAACGAGTGGGATGATTGGGGTGGTATGATCTTCCAAGAAGATACCTCTCACAAGTGCCCAACTTACATCAATCGCACGCCGCCCTGTCAGGGCAGTTGCCCTTCCGGTCACGACATCCGTGGTTGGTTGGCCATCGTACGTGAAGAGGAGAAGCCAGCCGAGGGGTTGGACTGGCAACAGTATGCGTTTGAGCGTGCGGTTGAAGCGAACCCCTTTCCTTCCATGATGGGACGTGTCTGTCCTGCTCCTTGCCAGGATGGTTGTAACCGAAACGAAGTCGAGGATTTCGTCGGTATCAATGCGGTTGAGCAGTACATCGGCGATATTGCCATTGAGAAGGGCTACAAATTCACACCTGGTGCGGACACAGGCAAGAAGGTCGCAGTCATTGGTGGTGGACCCGCCGGTATGGCTGCTGCCTTCCAGCTGCGCCGTATGGGGCATGGCGTCACCGTATTCGAGAAAGATCCAGAGCTCGGCGGCATGATGCGTTACGGCATCCCCAACTATCGTATCCCGCGTGATAAGTTGCAGGCAGAACTCCAACGTATCCTTGATATGGGCGTTGAGAGCAAGACCGGCGTTAAAGTGGGTGTTGATTTTCCTGTCGCAGATGTCGAGAAAGAGTACGACGCTATTCTTTGGGCATTGGGCTGTCAGACGGGACGCGGTCTTCCGGTTGACGGCTGGGAAGGTACACCCAACTGTGTTTCCGGTGTGGCATTCCTCAAGGCCTTCAACGAAGGTCGCATGAAGGTTACAGGTAATAAAGTTGTCTGTATCGGTGGTGGTGACACCTCTATCGATGTTATCTCCGTAGCGCGTCGTATTGGCTGTAATGATGGAGCCGGCAATCCTGAAGATGTGGTGCTTGATTTGAGTGTCGATCAGGATGATTCGCTTGCTGCTTCGGCCAAACCTGCCGTAGCAACACTGACTTCATTGTTCACCAAGGACAAGATGTTCGCTGCCGAGCACGAGATTCACGATGCCTTGCACGAGGGTTGCGAAATTCTGGATGGTGTGATGCCGCTGGAAGTGATCGTCGGTGCGGATGGGCGTGCCACTGGCCTCAAGGTCTGTGACTGCACCATGGATGGCATGACACCGGTTCCCACCGAGGGTACCGAACGTGTTCTGGATGCGGATATCATTGTCTCAGCCATTGGCCAGGGCGGTGACATGGAAGGCCTCGAAGATTTGGCCAATGACCGCAATCTGATGGATGCCGATAAGTTCTATCAGGTACCTGGCAAGGAAGGACATTTCGTTGCCGGTGATATTGTTCGGCCACATCTGTTGACCACGGCGATCGGCCAGGCCTCAATTGCCTGCGAAAGTATCGATGCCTATCTCAACAAAAAGAACTTGGCCAAGCGTCCAAAGGTGGATGTCCATCACTTCGATCTGCTTCATAAGCTGCAGGAAGTCCACTTGGAGCCAGAAGCATTCGATAAAAACGAAAACGATCTGCGCGGCACTGCTTCAGCGAAATTCGCTGTGCATAACTACGAAGATCGTTCTCGCCATGAGGTCATTTCCGCGAACGAACTGTTCCTGGGCCACTTCTCGGATACGCCGCGCCTGCTGCGCTCTGAAGATGTGCCCTCGGCTGATGAAGTCCTGCATCACTTTAAAGAGCGTATGTCAGGCTTTAATCAGGAGCAGGTTCAGGAGGAGTCCAAACGTTGCATGAGTTGCGGCATGTGTTTCGAATGTGACAATTGTGTCATCTTCTGTCCACAGGACGCAGTCTTCCGGGTCAAGAAAAACGAGTCCACCACAGGCCGCTATGTGGATACGGACTACAACAAGTGCATCGGCTGCCATGTCTGCACCGACGTTTGTCCGACTGGTTATATCCAGATGGGGCTGGGTGAATAGTAGCTGAGATGCGTAGTTCTCTCATCAGCAACAGGTACCTCATCATTCTGCTGGCAGGATTGTTACTTTCCGCTATGCAGGCGTTTGGTGAGAGTGCTTTTGTAACCAAGGGGTCCAAGGCCGCTTCGCTTGATAATTGCGTGGCGCCTACCGATGTCATGCGCAGAAATCATATGGATTTCCTCAAGCATGGCAGAGATGACACCGTAAGAGATGGTGTGCGTGGATTGGAATACAGCCTTTCAGAGTGCATCGATTGCCACGCATCGACCGGCCGGTCCGGTAAGGCGATGCCGGTTGATGCAGAGGGTGAGTTTTGTCAGGAATGCCATGGTTACGTTGCAGTGAGCCCCGCCTGCTTCCAGTGTCACAGAACCACGCCTGAAAAGATGGGCAACAATTATGGCTACCACAAAGACGAGTCATTCTTTGTAGAGTCCACGTCACAGCCAGCTGGTATACAGAGAGACTGATTATGAGCAAGAAGGGTGACCAGCCGAGTATGGAACGCAGGCAGTTTATTGGTGGAACCATCGCAGCTGCAGGTGCTTTAACTATTGCGCCAGGCGTGATTCTGCATGCCGTCGCTGATACCGATCAGCGGACTGAAGGCGCCAGCAGCGAGCATCGCTGGGGCATGGTAATTGATGCCAACAAATGTGCCGACGGTTGCACTGCCTGTGTCGAAGCCTGCAACACTGAGCATAGCCTGACCGGTCTGGGTAGGCCGGAAACAGATGCGGCTTGGATTCGTACTGTAAAGTTAAAGGATAAGCAGACGGGAAACATCAGCAGATTACCGGTCATGTGTCAGCATTGCGAGCATCCACCCTGTGTCGATGTCTGCCCGACCAACGCCTCTTTCAAGCGGGCCGACGGTGTGGTGCTGGTCGATCGCCATACCTGCATCGGTTGTCGTTACTGCATGATGGCCTGTCCTTATAAAGCCCGTTCTTTCATCCATGAGGCGCTGAGCGATCAGTCAGTGAACGCGCCCAGGGGCAAAGGCTGTGTGGAATCCTGTACGCTCTGTGTCCACCGTATAGATGAAGGTGTCATGCAGACCGCCTGTCAGGAAGCCTGCGAAAAAGATGGGCACGCTGCCATTCTGTTTGGTGATCTGAAGGATCCAAACAGTGAAATCAGTCAAGTGCTGAAAAAATACAACTCAGTACAGATACGCGGTGACCTCGAGTTAAATACCGGTGTTCGTTACCGCAACCTGTGATCTGTCGGGAGCTGGAAATAGATGAGTAAGATGTACTACAGAGAGCTCTACTGCGGCTCTCCGATACGTTTCTGGTCAGGATTGGCACTACTCGGTGCTTTTATTGTTATAGGGCTGGGATCCGCTTACTACATGGAGCATAACGGGCACTGGGTGACAGGCATGTCAAACCAGATTGTCTGGGGACTCCCCCATGTGTTTGCCATCTTTCTGATAGTTGCCGCATCAGGAGCCCTTAATGTGGCTTCTATCGGTTCTGTCTTTGGTGGGCCGCTCTATAAGCCGCTTGGCCGCTACTCGGGTCTGTTGGCAATCGGTTTGCTGGCTGGTGGCCTGATGGTGTTGGTGCTTGATCTCGGCAGACCCGATCGCCTGATCGTGGCAATGACAGAGTACAATTTTAAATCGATCTTTGCCTGGAATGTGATTCTCTACTCCGGATTTTTTGCCATCGTGGGTGTCTATCTCTGGACCATGATGGATCGAAGTGTCAGCAAGTTTAATCGCCCTGTCGGCTTTGCCGCTTTCTTCTGGCGTATCGCCTTGACCACCGGTACAGGGTCTATCTTCGGTTTTCTGGTTGCTCGTGAGGCTTATGATGCCGCTATCATGGCACCAATGTTTGTCATCATGTCCTTTAGTTATGGACTGGCCTTCTTCATCATCACACTTATCACCGCTTATATTTGGGGTGATCGGGAAATCGGGGATTTACGCCTTACACGACTGAAAAACCTGTTGGGTGTTTTCGTGGGTGCCGTACTCTACTTCACGCTCGCGTATAACATCACCAACCTCTACATCACGCAGCATCACGGAATTGAGCGTTTTGTTTTGCTCGATGGTGGTATTTATACACAGATGTTTTGGATAGGGCAGATTCTTATTGGTAGTGTACTGCCACTTTTCCTGATCTATTCTCCGGCCTTCGAAAAGTCACGATGGGCTATCGCTGCTGCATCCATAGCGGTATTGATCGGCGGCTTCTTCCAAATTTATGTCATCGTGATTGGTGGGCAAGCCTACCCAATGAATTTGTTCCCGGGTAAGGAAGTCGTGGAGAGTGGCTTTTTTGATGGCGTAGTCGCATCTTACACGCCGACATTTCCTGAAGCCGCGTTAGGTGTTGCCGGTATCGCTGTCGCACTGGCGATGGTTGCGGTGGGCGCACGCGTGTTCAAGGTTTTCCCTGAAACCCTGGAAGATCCAAATAGCTGAATTCGTACTGACACCGGTATAAAAAGCTGAAAATCCACCATCGCTGTGCGGTGGTGGATTTTTTTGTGACGGGTTAGGATGCCTGTACGCCTTGAAGGTACAACCGTGTCCGCTATCTATATCTCCGCTGCACATAAATCATCCGGCAAGACCACGATTTCGATAGGTCTCGCCAGAGTATTGCGTGATCGTGGCATCTCTCTGCAGACCTTCAAAAAGGGTCCGGATTACATCGATCCACTCTGGCTCACGGCTGCCTCCGGTGATTCCTGTTACAACCTCGATTTCTATACCCAGAGCAGAGAGGAGATAGAGACCTGTTTTGCATCCCGTATGCAGGGGAAGGAAATGGCCCTCATAGAGGGAAATAAAGGACTCTATGATGGGATTGATATTGAGGGCTCCAATAGTAATGCGGCCATGGCAGCGTTTCTCTCCACGGCAGTTATTCTGGTGATTAACTGCCGTGGTATGACCCGTGGCATCGCACCCTTGTTGCTGGGTTATCAAACTTTCGATCACCGGATAGAGATCGCTGGCGTGATTCTCAATCAAATAGGTGGGAGCCGCCATGAGTCAAAGTTACGCGAGGTAGTCGAGTACTATACCGATATACCCGTATTGGGCGCCGTTCAGGCAGACGACAAGCTGCAGATCGATGAGCGCCATCTCGGACTGATGCCCAGTAATGAAGCCGAGAAATCCGAATCTATCATCAGCTATTTGGCTGACACCATTCGGCACTCTGTGGATGTTGAGCATATCCTGCAAATTGCGGGAAAAGTACCGCTTCCTACCCGGACACCTCCACAAAATACGCTGGATTCTTCATCGGTCGAAACCGTGAGGATTGGTTTTGCCAAGGATCGGGCCTTTGGCTTTTATTATCCGGATGACTTGGAGAGAATGCGGCGGCTGGGTGTCACTTTGATCCCTTTTGATACGCTAAGTGATGAGTATCTTCCTGAAATTGATGGGATATTTCTTGGGGGTGGATTCCCTGAGACGGCCATGGACGCACTCGAGTCCAATCACGCCATGCAACAGGCAATCGCAGATTTTATCGAAATGGGTGGCCCGGTTTATGCTGAGTGCGGTGGTCTCATGTACCTCACTCGAAGTCTGTCCTGGCAAGGGAAAAAATGTAGAATGACGGGGATTATTCCTGCAGATACGGTGATGCATGACAAACCCCAGGGTAGGGGGTATGTTCAACTTAGGGACAGAGGGACGGGTCCATGGCCGACATCGTCCAATCCGTCGACTGCAGGTGTACTTAATGCCCATGAGTTTCACTACTCATCCCTTACCGGGCTGTCGACAAATGAGGCTGACTTTGCCTATGAGGTCCTCAGGGGTACGGGTAT
This sequence comes from Candidatus Thiodiazotropha sp. (ex Gloverina cf. vestifex), assembly GCA_025656435.1. Taxonomy (GTDB): domain Bacteria; phylum Pseudomonadota; class Gammaproteobacteria; order Chromatiales; family Chromatiaceae; genus Thiodiazotropha. The sequence continues at coordinate 15,035 of JAHXHT010000019.1, forward strand.
CGATGGGAAGAATGACGGTTACGTCTACAAGAATCTATTGGCCAGTTATACGCATATGCGAAACGTGGGTGGCAACGACTGGGTAGAACGCTTCATAAGTCATGTTCGTTCGTGCAGATCGGCGCTATCAGATAGAAAAAATAAGGTGACAGATGTTTAAGATAACACCTCGAGCAGCAGAACAGATTCAGCAGGCCGCCAAGCAGGGCGGTACGGAAGGCATGGCATTGCGCTTTGCGGCCCAACAGAAAGAGGATGGCAGCTTCGACTATCTCATGGGATTCGACGATGCCAAGGATGATGATATTCAGTTTGATTGTGAAGGGGTCAGCGTCATCATGGAGCCCGAACACTTCTCCTTGCTGGATGAGGCCACCATGGATTTCGCTGAATTGGACGATGGTGAAAGCCAATTCATCTTTCTGAATCCGAAAGACAGCAACTACTCGCCCGTCAAAGAACCCATACAGTAAACAGGTTTCAATCAAACGACTGGCACAGTTTCTCTTCCGTACGTTCATCTGAAGCCCTGCCATGACCATGGATCTATCCAGTGAAGATGCCCTGCGCTTGAATGTTCTGTTGGCCAACAGTCCACAGGCCATCCGTATCGATGAGTCCTCCATGACACTTTATGGCCTTTCCGAAAAGGGTGAAGCCAAGGTTTCGCTCAGTCCCAACTGCCGGGATGACCTCTATCTGAGAAAAGTTCGTGAGGTGCTTTCCGGTCACGTGCTGGGTTCTCCCGGGGGTTACCCCATCTATCTCAAACGCTGGAACCGTATGGGCCAGACCCGTGACGAGAGCCTGGAGCAGTTGCTGCTTCTGGGAGAGCCGGAGGCGGTAGTGGCGGTCACCAGCGCCAGGGGGCTGAGCGACGAGTTGGCAAGGCGTGCCTGGTGGACCCGGCAGGATCCGGACAATGCCCGGCGCATGCTCACCATATCTGCCGTTGTCGAGGGAGAAATGGGGTCCGAGCTGGCCCGGTTTCTTATCGAATACCTGCCCTTTGAAACCGAGCCCCAGTTGATCATAGAGAGCCTGCAGCTATCCCTACAACCCGGACTGCTCAGTGATGAGGAGCAGACAGCACTCTGGAAACGCTGCCAGCGCAAACCGACCTACTATCTGGGCTTTCTCAGCAGTATGCCTGATGCACTACCAGGCGCCTCCGAGGAAAAAAACCTGAGTAACATCGAGCGGGCTGGAGCTGAACAACTGGTGCAAGAGGGTAACGTCTTCGCCAGCCAGCTTCTGAGGATCTGTAGTCCCGAGGGGCAGCGTTTTCTCTCCACCGTATTGCAGGTAATGGAGAAACCGGCCAATCAGGATGTGGTGACCGTGCTGCTGGATATTCTGCGTGACTACTTCAGTTTACTCAGGCCGTCCGGCAATCCCGACCTTGATCTGGAAGCGTTGACGGAACAGGTTCAGCAGAGCAACAATCTGCAACTTGCGGACAGCCTGAAAGCCTTGCCGGAAAGAGAGAAGGAGTTTCATTCACTCTATCTTTTATCCGGTGTCGGCTATGGGATTGTCAGACCTGTGTTCAGTAAGAGTGACGCCATTGGCAGCTTGATGCGGAAAAAGCTCGAGCCTGTTTTCGACCCACTGAGAGAAGTCATCAACGACCTGATTGGTTGAAGCGCTTCAGGTCTCCCGCTTACCCCGATGCCGCCCCTGATAGGCAGCGACCTGTTTGATCAGTAGCTGATAGGGCAGGTTCTCCAGACCCTTGAAAAGCTGCTTGGCCTGGCTGATCAATCCATGGACATCTTCGACGCATTCAGGTGAGGAGTCACTCTCGGGATGGACTGCCAGGTAGAGTCCCCGCAAGCCACCGACCTGTAGGCGCATCGCTTTACCATGGGGCAGCACTTCCTTGTCGTTATTCGATTTCAAGGCAAAGCGTGCCTGCTTGCGCAAGGTCTCCAACAACTCGATACATTGCTCCTGGGCTTCGTCGGAGACGCAGTGCACCCCTTCGCGTTCCGCGATGCAGATCTTCTTGGCCTGGGAGCAGCCACAGTGCCGTGAGAGCAGGCTTTTTTCATAGACACAAGAGCGCTCATTAATCTCGCGGTAGGTCTTGCGGAAGGCGTCCTGATCCATTGCTTTTATTCGCCCTTGCTGATGAACCGGTGGATTAGTCGCCGATCCTTCTTGTTTATCTTGCCCCGAATTGGCTTTGGATTCTGCAGGCGCTCCAGGCGTCTGGCCTCGTTCATTTTTTCCCGACGTTCCATGCTTTCAGGTGTCTCTTCATAGAAGCCGCGTGCCTCAACTGCTGGCCGGCGTTTGCTGGCCAGTACGCGTACTTCGATATCGTACTCGGCAGCGCCGGTGTGGATGCGCAAGTGTGAACCCACCTTAACCTCTTTGCCCGGTTTGGTGCGCTGTCCGTTGAGATGAACCTTGCCACCGTTGATGGCCTCTGTGGCGATCTGCCGGGTCTTAAAGAAACGGGCAGCCCAGAGCCATTTATCCAGCCTGACCTTTTCCAACGCCACCGTCATGGTGTCTGACTACTCCTCTTCGAGTTTCAGCAGCTGGTTAAGTCGCCCCGACATCTCCAGGGAAGCCAGGTCGTCATAGCCACCGACATGGAAGTCGTCGATGAAAATCTGCGGCACTGTATGGCGGTTACTGCGTTGCATCATCTCCTGCATGACCTCCTGATTGTGATCGATACGAATCTCTTCAAAGCTGACACCCTTGTTATCGAGCAGATATTTGGCGCGCACGCAGTAGGGGCAGATAGCGGTGCTGTACATGACCACATGAGGCATAAAACATTCCTTCAAAAGACTATAGGCAGTCATTATTAGACTAACTGCTTGTAAACGATAAAAAATATTATTCTCTGAATGTGAACTATCCTAGCAGCAGAGTAGGCCAACTTCCACGTTGTCATCCGCTGATCGCCATGGAAGGCTGAAAGCCGAGGCGATTAGTCCCCGATAGGCGTAGGCGCGGTTGTATGGCCGTAATTGCGACCGTT